>JAIWOG010000178.1 GCA_020217035.1 Magnetospirillum sp.
ATGTATCCGTGGCTGCCGAAGCCGCAGATCATTCCCTTCGCCGCCTTGGAAACGTAGGAATGGTGGCGGAATTCTTCTCGCTGGTGAATGTGCGAGAAATGAACTTCCACGGTGGGCTTTTGGACCGCCAAAAGCGCGTCCAGAATGGCCACCGAGGTGTGGGTGTAGGCGCCGGCATTGATGACGATGCCGGCCGCGCCG
This sequence comes from Magnetospirillum sp., assembly GCA_020217035.1. Taxonomy (GTDB): domain Bacteria; phylum Pseudomonadota; class Alphaproteobacteria; order Rhodospirillales; family Magnetospirillaceae; genus Magnetospirillum. Next base: position 202 of record JAIWOG010000178.1, read on the forward strand.
TGTCGCGCGTCTTGGATCCAGTCCACAAGGACTCCCTCGTGGTTGGACTGGCGGAAATCGACGTCCAGACCCAGGGATGCGGCATGCGACCGCACCGACGCTTCCACGTCGGCCAGGGTTTCGTGGCCATAGACCTCGGGCTGCCGGGTTCCCAGCATGTTGAGGTTCGGGCCGTTGACGATCAGGATCATCGGGTTCGCCATTGCGCCCTTATATCACGCGCAACCGACAGCGCAACCCGAACCTTGGGGGCACGAAATATTGTTAGCGACGGCCAGGGGGCCATCCCCAGGAAAGCGGCGGGCGATCACCGCCCCGGGCGACAGAATCGTTCCCGGCGCCATTTGTGATTTGCGCACAGACGTTCTATGTATAATGATCCCATACGGGGGTATCGGGAGGCCTTGGGATGGGAGGCCGCGCTTTCATGCGATTCATCATGTTTGCCGCTTTGCTGCTGGCGGGGGCGTGTGTTCCCGCTTGGGCTGAGAACCTGCGGGTCGGCGGAACCGGCGCGGGGCTTGAGCTCAGTCGTGGGGTCGCCGCCGATTTCGTCCGGGAACACGGTGGAACCCAGTTGTGGATGGCCGACAGCCTGGGCAGCAGCGGCGGCATCAAGGCCCTGGCCGCCGGCCGGCTGGATGTGGCGATCAGCATGCGTCCGCTGAAGGACGGCGAGGTGGCCGGTGGCGCCAGCGTGGCGCTGTGTCGCACCCCTTGGGTGTTCTTCAGTCACGCCCGCCGCGCCGACGTGGCGCTGCGCCGCCAGGATTTGCTGTCCTTGTTCGCCGCCCGCCTGCCGCCTTTTCCCCAGGGCGAGGTGCGGGCCTTGTTGCGCCCGGCCAACGAAAGCGGCTTCCAATATCTGGAATCCACCTTCCCCGAATTGAAGCCGGCCATCGAGAGCGCTCGGTCGAACCGGGGAGCGGTCGAGGTGGTCACCGACCAGGAAGCCCTGGGCGCGGTCGAGCAAGGTCTTTCCTTGGTCGGCTTCGGCGCCCTGGCGCCGATCGTCGCCGAACGCCGCAAGCTGCACGTGGTGTCCCTGGATGGTGTCGATCCGACCACGTTGCCGGCGGATTATCCCCACTGGTCCATTCTTTACCTGCTGGTCGGCCCGGCGAGTTCGGCCCAGGGCCGCGCTTTCGTGGATTACGCCGTTTCCGACAAGGCGGCGGCCAGGTTGCGGGCCAATGGCTGCCTGCCCGTGGGGCGCTAGGTGGTGTCGCGTCCCCAAGCTGACGACTTCCTGGCCTCGATGGGGCGTGTTCGTTGGCTGTTTCACGCTGGATTGTGGCTGGTCGCCATCCTGTGGCTGTTGCTGATCCCCGCGTCGCAAGTCCTGATGGGCTATCGTACCTTCCAGGTCGAGGGAGAGGCGCGGACCCGCATGGCCGCCGACAGGCTGTCGTCCTATGTGTCCGGTCGCCTGGGAATGTGGGAGTTCGAGGAAGAGCGCCTGCGCAACCTGACCCGAGATATGTTGCGTGGCGGCGAACATCATGTGCGGCGGGTGGTGCTGACAACCCTGGACGACCAGGTGGTGTTCGAAGATGACGGGGCCGCCGAGCCCTTGCCGTGGTTGACCGCCGACATCGTCGACACCGTCACCGACGGCCGCGACACGGTGGCACGTTTGCGGGTCAGCTATTCCCTGCATGCCCTGGTGCGGCCGGTTCAGGTGGCGTTCCTGGGTGGTCTGGTGTCGATGATCCTGTTGCTGTATCTGGGCCATTACGTGGTCAGCCGCGCCTTGGATCGCGCCCTGCACGAGGTGGAGAGGCGCGGCCGGCAATTGACGGCGCGAATCGATGAACTCGAGGCCACGCGCCAGGAACTGGCGCACCAGTTGACGCAACGCGAACACGACCAGCGGCAATTGTCGCGTCACAGCGCCAGCCTGGACATGGCCGGCGCCGACTTCGCCCATGTGGCGCAACTGACCACCCATCACCTGCAAGAGCCGTTGCGGACCATCCTGTCCTACGCGCAATTGCTGTTGCGCTGGCACGAGGGGCAAGGCGGCGACACCGGCAAATCCCGCGAATACGTGGAGTTCATCCGCGGCGGGGTCAGCCGGATGAAAACGCAGCTGAGGGCCTTGTCGGGATATCTGGCCCTGCGCGAGGCCGATGTCAGCCCGTCGCTGATGGATCTGGGCGTGTTGATGGAAGACGTGGCGGCGGCCAAGGCCCGTCTGCTGGCGGAACACGGGGTCACCCTGGAATGGGGCGAATTGCCGGTGGTGGTCAGCAACCGCGACCGTTTGCACAACGTTATGGCTGCCCTGGTGGAGGTTTCGGTGCGTTGGCGCGATCCCGGCCGCCGTCACCGGATTCACGTGCAGGCCAGCGCCGGCCCCGAGCATTGGATGGTGCGGCTTGCCGATAACGGCCTGCCCCTGGACAGACGCGACCCCGAACACCTGTTCCATTTGCTGGTGCACGACGAACCCGGACACATGGCCATTGGCCTGGCCCCCGCCCGGCTGACCATCTTCTTGCTGGGCGGGTCCTTGTGGGCGGAAGAGGTCGAGCACGGCGGCGCTTGTTTTTGCTTCACGCTTCCCGTGCCCGAGGAATGACCCGCCGGCCATGGGTATGACTTTACCTCGGCCTCGGCCTCGGCCACACTCGGTGGGCTTGAGCTCATGGGAGGGACAGGGACATGCGCAAGGTTGTATTCGCGATCATCGCCTTGGTGGCCGTCGGCATCGGCGCCGGCGTGGCGTTTTTGTCGTCGAACCTGGATTCCATCGTCAAGAAGGTCATCGAGACCGCCGGCAGCGACGTGGCCGGGGTCAAGGTCACCGTCGGCGAGGTCAAGATTTCCCTGTCCGAGGGCAAGGCCAGCATTTCCGGCGTGTCGGTGGCCAACCCGTCGGGCTTCACCACCCCCAACGCCTTTACCCTGGGGGCCATCTCGGTGGCCCTGGACACCGGTTCGCTGACCGGCAATCCCATTGTCATCAAGGACATCTCGGTGGCGGCGCCGGAAGTCACCTATGAAATGGGCGCGAACGGCGGCACCAACATCGACGTCCTTCAAAAGAACGTCGCCGCCAAGACCAGCGGCGGGGGCGGCGGCGAAAAGCCGGCGGATTCCGGTGACGGCAAGAAGCTGGTCATCGACCGCTTGGGCATCAGCAAGGGCAACGTGACCCTGGCCACCGCCATTCCCGGCGTCAAAAGCAGCGCCGCGCTTCCCGACATCGTGCTGACCGGCATCGGCAAGAAGTCGGGCGGCGCCAGCGCCGGCGAAGTGGCCAAGCTGGTGCTGGACGCGCTGACCAAGTCGGCGCTGAAGGCCGGCCAGTCCATGGGGCTGGGCAGTGTCGGCGACTCCGTCAAGGGCGCGGTGCCCGGCGACGTGGGCGGCGCGGTCAAGGGCATCTTCGGCAAATAACCCTTGCGGCAGGGCGGTTGCAACGCCGCCCGCGCCTGCCCATACTGCGGCCTTCCTGTTGCAAGAACGGAACCGGTCGCATGAAGGTGATGATCAACGGCGAGGAGCGCGTGCTTGATGCCGCGCAAAGCGTCGAGGCTTTGTTGACGTCCTTGGGCATCGATCCCCGCAAGGTGGCGGTGGAACGCAACCTGGAGATCGTGCCCAAATCCACCTATGCCCAAGTCATGGTCGGCGACGGCGACCGGTTGGAAATCGTGCATTTCATCGGCGGAGGATCGACGCAAGTGGTCGAGGATAGTTTCGAGGTCGCCGGGCGCAAGTTCACTTCGCGTCTGTTGGTGGGAACCGGCAAGTACAAGGATTTCGAGGAAACCGCCAAGGCCATCGCCGAATCGGGGGCGGAAATCGTCACCGTCGCCGTGCGCCGGGTCAATCTGTCCGATCCCAGCCAGCCCATGCTGGTGGATTACGTCAGCCCGAAGACATATACCTACCTGCCCAACACGGCGGGCTGCTTCACCGCCGACGACGCCGTGCGCACCCTGCGTCTGGCCCGCGAGGCTGGCGGCTGGGACCTGGTCAAGCTGGAAGTGCTGGGCGACCAGAAGACCCTTTACCCAAACATGCCGGAAACCTTGAAGGCGGCCGAAGCGCTGATCAAGGACGGCTTCAAGGTGATGGTCTATTGTTCCGACGACCCCATCCAGGCCAAGATGCTGGAAGACATGGGCTGTGTCGCCATCATGCCGTTGGGGTCGCTGATCGGTTCGGGCCTGGGCATCATCAATCCCATCAACATCCGCCTGATCAAGGAAAATTCCAAGGTCCCGGTGCTGGTGGACGCCGGCGTCGGCACCGCGTCCGACGCCGCCGTGGCCATGGAATTGGGCTGTGACGGAGTGTTGATGAACACCGCCATTGCCGCCGCCAAGGACCCCATCCGCATGGCGCGGGCCATGAAGCTGGCGGTGGAGGCCGGGCGCCTGTCCTATCTGGCCGGCCGCATGCCCAAGAAGATGTACGCCGATCCCAGCTCGCCCTTGGCCGGGTTGATTTAATCCACCTGATAGGTGCAGTCGCAGCCCTTGCCGGCAGCGATCCAGCGCCTAGTCCATTTGCCGGTGGCCAGGCGGCACACATAGCGTGTCGCCGCCTGGTCCCAGGCGAGGGCCGGGCAGGGGCCTTGGGTCCGCCAAAAGCGCAGGCGCCCCAAAGGGCACAGCGTCACCGCGCAGCACAGGCCGCAGCCATTGCAGCTTTCGCCGAACTGGGGTTTCGCGGGTGCGTCTTGGTGCAAGGTGATGCTGATTTCCATGTTCGCAGCTTACCGGCAAGCGGCACGCTTCCATACCGCTAATAGTGTGACAATGGTCCGGTTTGCCACAATTCCGTCCTTTGTGGCTTGTTTCTAAGGCATTGAAAAATAACGTGTTCCCATGGGGTTGGGAAATTATTTATTGCGTAGGGTTATTTTTCACTTTTCGTGGCCGAAAAACGCTGTATATAGCGTTTTCAGGTGAGACGTACAGCGCACGTGCCTCTGGCCCTTCGCGGTTTAAGCAACGACGTCCAAGGCGTCTTCTGGGTGCAAGCGGGTTAAATCCCCGGTGCTTGGAGGATCAAGCTATGAACGTGGTTGCTCGGCATATGCTGTCGATCAAGCCTTCCGACTTCTCGAAGATCATGCCCGAACTGCAGGCGTTCGACCTGCTGTGGTGTGACGTGCGAAGTCCCTCCCCGCGGATCTAACGGCGTCCCGAAAGACCGTTTCCCCAAGGAGCTTACGGCCTGTCAGCAATGACGGGCACGGGGTGCCGCTTTCCTGACATTCGGGCTTAACGCCCTATCCATACATTGGGAGGACTCGCGATGACCGCGAAGATCACTCGTTTTCTGGAGGAAGTCCGTCCTGCGACGCCGTGCGTGGTCGTCGATCTGGACGTGGTGCGAGATAACTACAACGGCCTGCGCCACTGGCTGCCCTTGGCCCAGGTTTACTATGCGGTGAAGGCCAATCCGGCCCCCGAGATCGTGCGCATGTTGGTGGGGCTGGGCTCCAGCTTCGACGTCGCCTCGCGCGGCGAGATCGATCTGTGCCTGGAAAACGGGGCGCGGGCCGAGAACATCTCGTTCGGCAACACCATCAAGAAGCAGTCGGACATCGCCTACGCCTATGCCAAGGGCGTGCGCCTGTACGCTTTCGACTCGGAAGCCGAGTTGGAAAAGCTGGCCCAATCGGCGCCGGGTTCGCGCGTCTTCTGCCGTATCCTGATGACCTGCGACGGCGCCGAATGGCCGCTGTCGCGCAAGTTCGGCTGCGAAGCCGAAATGGCCCGCGACCTGCTGATCAAGGCGCGCGAGCTGGGCATGGAGCCCTATGGCGTGTCGTTCCATGTGGGCAGCCAGCAGACCGATTTGGGTCAGTGGGACATCGCTGTCGGCAAGGCCGCCATGCTGTTCACCGCGCTGAACGAAGCCGGCATCGATTTGAAGATGATCAACCTGGGCGGCGGTTTCCCGGCCCAGTACCGGTCCAACATCCCGGAAGTGGAACGCTATGCCGACGCCGTCATGCATGCCATGACCAACCATTTCGGCAACGCCCTGCCGGCCATGATCATCGAACCCGGCCGTTCGCTGGTCGGCGATGCCGGCATCCTGGAAGCCGAAGTGGTGCTGATCTCGAAGAAGTCCTATGACGAAGACGTTCGCTGGGTCTATCTGGACATCGGCAAGTTCGGCGGCCTGGCCGAAACCATGGACGAAGCCATCAAGTACCGCATCCAGACCCCCCATGACGGCGGCGCAACCGCCCCGGTGGTTCTGGCCGGCCCGACCTGCGATTCGGCCGACATCTTGTATGAAAAGGCCGGCTATGAAATGCCCGTCACCCTGAAGGTGGGCGACAAGGTGCGTATTCTGTCCACCGGCGCCTACACCACGTCTTATTCGGCGGTGAACTTCAATGGCTTCGCGCCCTTGAAGGCTTATTTCATCTGATCTTGGCCATCCGGCAAACAAAAGAGGCGCGGTCCGCAAGGGCCGCGCCTCTTTCGTCTTTATCGGGGCGTCGTCACGGGCTGGGGTGGTCGTGGCGGAATTCTTCCAGCCCGTGCTTCCAAGCCTGTTCGGTTTCCAGGTGGTGGTCGTGGGCCAGTTTCACTTCGGCCTCGATCGCGGCTTCCACCTGGTCGCAGCCATCGGGCTGTTCCAGCACGGTCTCCGCCCATTCGGCGGCCACCACGGTGGGCACGTGCTTGAAGCAGGCGACGGCGTCCAATTGTTCGGGTGTCAGGCCGCTGAAGGCGACGCAATCGGTCAGGGACAACATGGCCGGTCTCCATCGCTATGGAAGGGCATTTGTGCTTGTGCTTTTCAACGTTGACGATCCTAGCACAGGTCCGCGACTGATTTCGACATGTCCCTAGTCTTTGTAATAAAATTCGCAATGCACCATAAATGTTGCGGTGCAATGCTTGACCAAGGTCAGTTGCCGAAATCGTCGCAGGGGAGCAAACTCGCGCCATGTTCACCAAGTTTCTTTTGACCGTGGCCGTGGTGGCCCTGATCTGGTTCGGCTTCCGCTATGCCCAGCGCCTGGGCGAGCGCCGCGATCGGCCGCCCCGGACGCCGAGCGCCGGCAAAGAGCGCTTCACCCCGGACATGGACGGCGATTCGGTCCGCGATCTGGTCAAGTGCCCGATCTGCAACACTTGGCGGCCGGCCGGCGCGGCGTCTTGCGGGCGGAATGAATGCCCATATTAAGCGAGGGAAAGATGCGCTCGATCATGGCGTTGATGGTGGCGGGAATGTTGACGGGCTGCGCCTTGCCGCCGCCGGATCAGCCGGCGTCGCCCAACCGCATGGGGCGTTTCATGGGGCTGGTGTCGCGCTGCGGCTGTTCCGACATCGGCACCGAGCGCATGCTGGCCGACTATGCCAAGGCGGCGGCGCATTATTCCGCCGCCGACATCAAGGCGATGAAGGGCTATGTGGATCTGGGATTGACGGAAAATTTCGACAACCAGATGGAAATCTGCGCCGAAGCCTGTTCGCAATCCTGCATGGTCAACGCCGTGGCCCAGCCCTTGGGCGGCAAAACCGTTCCCGGCATCGCCGCCTGTCTGGTCAACGAACGCGACCTGCATCTGACGACGGGGCGGATGAGCGGCGACTGGGATTAAAGCATCTTCACGCGAAGCGTGAAGATGCGAGCAGCCCGGCACGGGCCATTTTATAAGTCAGCCGTTCCCCCACCAATAGACCCAGACGAACAGGAACAGCCACACCACGTCGACGAAGTGCCAGTACCAGGCGGCGGCCTCGAAACCCACATGGTGGTCGGGGGTGAAGTGGCCCTTGCGGGCACGGACGGCGCACACCGCCAGGAAGCATACCCCGACGAAGACGTGGAAGCCGTGGAAGCCGGTGGCCATGTAGAACACCGACGGATAGACGCCTTCGGTGAACTTGAAGGTGGCCTCGCCGTATTCCACCATCTGAAGGCTGAGGAACAAAACACCCAGCGCCACCGACGCCAACAGGCCCAGAACCACTTGTTTGGTCTTGCCTTCGCGCACGCCGTGATGGGCCCAGTTCACCGTCGCCCCCGAGGACAGCAGGATCAGAGTGTTGATGAAGGGCAGGCTCCAGGTGTGCAGGGGCTCGATGCCGGCTGGCGGCCATTCGGTCACCGACGGGTTGGTGCCCAGGGCGCCATGGAAGAAGGCCCAGAAGAAGGCGACGAAGAACATCACTTCCGAGGCGATGAACAGCACCATGCCCAGGCGCAGGCCGTGGCGGACCTCGGGGCTGTGGGCGTGGTCGTGACGGGCTTCCTTGACCACGTCGCGCCACCACAAGACGGCCGTCGCCACCACCACCGCCAACCCCACCCACATCCAAAGCGTGGAGGCGCGGTCGTGGAACCAGTGCACGGCGCCATAGGCCATGACGAAGGCCCCCAGCGACGCGACCAGCGGCCACGGGCTGGGATTGAGCAGATGGAACGGGTGGTCCTGATGGGGATGCGGGGATGGATGGCTCATGACCGGCCCTGCCTGTCGTGAAGAGGGAAGAAGGTGTAGGACAGCGTGATGGTGGTGATTTCCCGGGTGGTCTCGTCCTCGGCCAAGCCAGGGTCGACGAAGAAGGTCACCGGCATGTCGACGCTTTGCCCCGGTTCCAGCCGCTGCTCGGTGAAGCAGAAGCATTCCACCTTGTTGAAAAAGCGTCCGGCCTTGGCCGGCGTCACGTTGAAGGTGGCGGTGCCCACCACCGCCTGGTCGGAGGTGTTGGTGGCGGTGTAGAAGGCCAGCACCTGTTCGCCCAGATGGGTGTCCACATGGGACTGCGCCGGCTTGAACCGCCACGGCAAATCCTTGGCCTTGGACGCGTCGAAGCGCACGGTGATCGCCCGGCTGGTGGTCTGGGCCGCGTGGTCGGCGACCTTGGTGGTGCCGCCATAACCGGTGACCCGGCAGAACAGGTCGTAAAGCGGCACGCTGACCGCCACCAGCCCCACCATGACGGCGATCGCCGCCAGGCTGGCCAGCACCACCGGGGCATGGCGGCGGCGTTCCATGGCCTTATTCCGCCGGGTGGCCCGCTTCGGGGCCGATACGGGGGATCTTGTCGAAGGAATGGAAAGGCGGCGGCGAGCTGACGCTCCATTCCAGGGTGGTGGCGCCTTGGCCCCAGGGATTGGCCGCCACCTGGCTGCCGGCGGCGAAGGTGCGCCAACAGATATAGACGAACAAGAGGGCGGCGGCGAAGGCGATGTAGGCGCCGATGGAAGAAACGAAGTTCCAGCCCCAAAAGGCGTCGGGATAGTCGGGGATACGGCGCGGCATGCCGGCCAGACCCAGGAAGTGCTGGGGGAAGAAAGTCAGGTTGACGCCGACGAAGGTCATCCAGAAATGCAGCTTGCCCAAGCCTTCCGGGTATTGGCGGCCGCTCATCTTGCCGATCCAGTAATAGAAGCCGGCGAACATGGCGAAGACGGCGCCCAAGGACAGCACATAGTGGAAATGGGCGACCACGTAATAGGTGTCGTGCAACGCGATGTCGACGCCGGAATTGGCCAGCACCACCCCGGTGACGCCGCCCATGGTGAACAGGAAGACGAAGCCGGTGGCCCACAGCATGGGGGTCTTGAACTCGATGGAACCGCCCCACATGGTGGCGATCCAACTGAACACCTTGATGCCGGTGGGCACGGCGATGACCATGGTGGCGGCGGTGAAATAGGCCCGCGTGTTGACGTTCAGACCCACGGTGAACATGTGGTGCGCCCACACCACGAAGCCGACCACGCCGATGGCCACCATGGCGTAGGCCATGCCCAGATAGCCGAAGACCGGCTTCTTCGAGAAGGTGGCGATGATATGGC
>JAIWOG010000179.1 GCA_020217035.1 Magnetospirillum sp.
TGACGATGCCGAACGCCGGCAGGATCATGATGTAGACTTCGGGATGGCCGAAGAACCAGAACAGATGCTGGTACAGTACCGGGTCGCCGCCATTGGCCGGATTGAAGAAGCCGGTGCCGAAATTGCGGTCGGTCAGCACCATGGTCAGAGCGCCGGCCAAAACCGGCACCGACAGCAGCAACAGAACGGCGGTGACCAGCATGGCCCAGACGAACAGCGGCATGCGGTGCCAGGTCATGCCCGGCGCCCGCATGTTCACGATGGTGGTGATGAAGTTGATGGCGCCCAGGATCGACGACACCCCGGCCAGATGCAGGGCCAGGATGGCGAAGTCGACGGACGGGTCGGGGTGGCCGGTGACCGACAACGGCGGGTAAAGCGTCCAGCCGGTGCCGGCCCCGGCCCCCGATACCGCCGACAGAAGCAACAGCGCGAAAGCCGGCGGCAGTAGCCAGAAGGAAATGTTGTTCATGCGCGGGAACGCCATGTCCGGCGCCCCGATCATCAGGGGAACGAACCAGTTGCCGAAGCCGCCGATCAAGGCGGGCATGACCACGAAGAACACCATGATGACGCCGTGGGCAGTCAGGATGGTGTTGTAGAACTGGTAGTCGCCGTCCAGGAACTGGATGCCGGGATTTTGCAGTTCCATGCGGATGAACACGCTCATGGCGCCGCCCAGCAACCCGGTGATCACCGAGAAGATCAGGTACAGCGTGCCGATGTCCTTGTGGTTGGTGGAAAACAGCCAGCGGCCGAGGCCCGTGGGCGTATGGTGATGACGGTCACTCATGACTTGCCCCCCTTGGGCTTGCCGGTGGTGTCGGTGGCGGTGCGGATGCGGGTTTCCTCGGTCCAGGCCAGGAACTGTTCTTTTTCCACGGCGCGGATCATGATCGGCATGAAGCCGTGGTTGACGCCGCACAGTTCCGAACACTGGCCGTAATAGACGCCGGGCTTGTCGATGCGCACCCAGGTCTCGTTCAGCCGTCCCGGCACCGTGTCGGTCTTCACCCCCAAGGCGGGAACCGCCCAGGCGTGGATGACGTCGTCGGCGGCCAGCAGCACCCGGATGGGCACGCCGACCGGCAGCACCACCTCGCGGTCGGTGGTCAACAGCCGCAACTGGCCGGGCTGCAAGTCGTCGTCGGACACCATGAAGGCATCGAACGACAAATTGTGGTCGGGATATTCGTAGGACCAATACCATTGATGGCCGGTGACCTTCAGCGTCATCTCGGCGTCCTGGGTGCGGTCCATGAAGTACAACAGCCGGAACGACGGCAGGGCGATGGCCAAAAGGATCAAGGCCGGAATGGCGGTCCAGGCGATTTCCAGCGCCGTGTTGTGGGAAAACTGCCGGGGCACTGGATTGCGTTTGGCGTTGTAGCGCCAGATCACCCAGCCCAGCAACACGGTGACCAGCACCATGATGGCGATGATCACGATGTTGAGCAGATTGGACAAGTCGGTAATGCGTTCCATGGTCGGCGACGCCGCCGGCTGGAAGTTAAGCGCCCAGGGCTCGGGCTGGTTGGCCCAGGCGGGCCACGAGATCAGTCCCAGGCTGGATGTCGCCACCAAACACAAGCGTCTCATGCGTCTGCCTCCCTGCGGCTTCGCCTGAATGCCGTTCGCTCGGTTTTTGCTTTTGTGAGTGTGCGAATTATAATTATCAGTGGTGGCTGAGGGCGGCGACGCCAAGCCCTTGGCTTACTTTTTTTTCATTTTTCATGGTGCGTCGCAGCGAAAGGGGGCTTGCAATGGGGCTTCGTCACCCTAATATCATCGTCGTCTAACATAGGCCCACAGCCCTTCAAGGAAGCTCCACCATGTTCAATCGTCTGTTCGGCGCACTGTCCGGTTCCGGCAACGCGGGCAATGTCCGCATGGTTTCGCCCGCCACCGTGGCCGAATGGATCAAGGACGGGGTGGCGGTCGTCGTCGATGTCCGCGAAACCAACGAATATGCCGCCGAGCACATCAAGGGCGCCTTGAACCTGCCGTTGTCCAGTTTCGAGATTTCGCAGTTGCCGGCGGTTCCCGAAGGCCAGAAGCTGGTCTTCCACTGCCGTTCCGGCCAGCGCTGCGGCATGGCCGCCGCCAAGGCGGTGGCGTCGGGCTATCAGGGCGAGATCAACCGCATGGAAGGCGGCATCATGGGCTGGCGGGCCACCGGCGGCGCCGTCGTGGCCTAGGGACGGGCGCTGGGCCCGTTCTTCGTCATCTCCTAAACCCTGTATTTACAAGGAATTCTGCCGCAGTGCAGCAGGTTGAAGCTATTGTCAACCGCCGCGCCGCCTGTTAGTTTTCCATAATATAACCGTAAATAATGAAAATCAGGGAGGAGATGCGTCATGAGGGGATTCCCCGTAACACCCGTATTGCGTCTGGCGTTCGGCCTGGCGCTGGCCCCGCTGGCCTTGGTCGGCACCGCCCACGCCGCCGACCAGGTGGCGGTGATGGCGGACGCCTGTTCGGGCTGCCACGGCACCGACGGCCACAGCGTTGGCGGCATGCCGGCGTTTTCCGGCAAGAAGGCCGACGAGTTGAAGAAAGTGCTGCACGACTTCAAGTCGGGCGCCCGCGAAGCGACCGTGATGGATCGTATCGCCAAGGCTTACAGCGTCGAACAGCTTGACGCCATCGCCGACTACTTCGCCAGCCGCAAGAAATAAGGGGAACGCGCCATGACCAAGATCTCGCGTCGTTCGTTCAACGCGCTCGTCGGCGCCGCCGGTGCGCTCAGCCTGGCCGGCGGCCTTTCCGCTTGTTCTTCCGGCCCCCGTGTGGTGGTGGTCGGCGGCGGCTTTGGCGGTGCCACCGCCGCCAAGTACCTCAAGCGCTACGACCCCAGCCTGGATGTCACCTTGATCGACGCCCAGGCCAGCCATTTCACCTGCCCGTTCTCGAACACCGTGCTGGTGGGCATGAACGACATGGCCTATATCGAACGCAAGTTCGACAAGCTGAACACCATGCATGGCGTCAAGGTGTTCACCGACATGGTGACCGCCATCGATCCGGCCACCAAGGTGGTGAAGACCGCCGGCGGCAAGACCTTCGAATACGACCGCCTGATCGTCTCGCCCGGCATCGACTTCAAGTGGAACGCCATCGAAGGCTATGACGAGGCGGCGTCCAACGTCATGCCGCACGCCTGGAAGGCCGGCCCGCAGACGGTGCTGCTGAAGAAGCAGTTGGAAGCCATGCCCAATGGCGGCCTGGTGGTCATAGCCCCCCCCGGCAACCCGTTCCGCTGCCCGCCCGGCCCCTACGAGCGCGCCAGCCTGATCGCCGGCTACCTGAAGAAGCACAAGCCCAAGTCCAAGCTGCTGATCCTGGACGCCAAGGACGCCTTCGCCAAGGACAAGCTGTTCAAGGAAGGCTGGGAAAAGATGTACGACGACATCATCGAATGGGTGCCGGCGGCCAAGAACGGCAAGGTGACCAAGGTCAACGCCAAGGACGGCACCGTCGAGACCGATTTCGAGAAGTTCAAGCCGGCGGTGGCCAACATCATCCCGCCGCAGACCGCGGGCCAAATCGCCATCACCGCCGGTCTGGCCGACAAGTCGGGCTTCTGCCCGGTCGATCCCAACACCTTCGAATCGACCCTGGCCAAGAACATCCACGTCATCGGTGACGCCGCCATCGCCGGCGACATGCCGAAATCGGGCTATTCCGCCTCGTCGCAGGCCAAGGTCTGCGCCGCCGCCATCATCGCCCTGTTCAAGGGCGAAAAGCCGCTGCCGTTGTCGGCCATCAACACCTGCTATTCGCTGGTGGCGCCCGATTACGGCATCTCGGTGGCCGCGGTGTTCGCGGTCAAGGACGGCAAGATCGCCAGCATCCCCAATTCCGGCGGCGTCAGCCCGATGGGGGCCAATTACCAGTTCCGTAAGAAAGAAGCCGACTTCGCCGTCGGCTGGTACCAAAGCATCTGCCAAGACAGCTGGGCCTGAGATCGGTCCCGGTCGTGGAACCCGCCTCTTGAACAAGAGGCGGGCTTTCCGCGCTAAGTATAAACACCTATTTTACTTTTCGTTTTATCGTAAAATCGGTGTTGCGGCGATACTTGTTGTTTATCTATATTAGAGTTTATTCAGGAACGAGGCGAATAATCGCCCGCGAGGCTCGGCATCACGTCCAAGAGAGGGCTATCCCCCCATGAACACGCGTCGTCTAACCACCCTGGCCGCCTTCGGCATGGTCCTGCTGTCGGGCATGGCCGCCACCGCCGCCGAAATCGAATCCACCCTGGCCCGTGGCGGGCGCTTGTACGACAATTGGTACAAGGAACTGAAGACCACCCGGCCCGAGGACCCGCATCCCGGCTATACCGGCAAGGCACCGAAGAATTCCTGGCGCTGCACCGCTTGCCACGGCTGGGACTACACCGGCGACAAGGCGGTGGGCGTCAAGGGCATCACCGGCGCCAAGGGCAAGCCGGAAGCCGCCATCGTCGCCATCTTGCGCGACAAGACCCATGGTTACGGCCCCGACAAGCTGAACGACAAGGACGCGAACGACCTGGCTATGTTCGTGTCCAAGGGCCAGATCGACATGAGCAAGTACATCGACCCCACCAGCGGCCAGTCCAAGGGCAGCGCCGCCAAGGGCGAGGTCTATTACAACACGCTGTGCGGCGTCTGCCATGGTCCCGACGGCAAGAAGGTCAGCACCGGCATGCCGCTGGGTCAGGCTTCGGACTATCCCACCGCCATGCTGCACAAGGCGCTGAACGGCCAGCCGGCGGAAGCCATGCCCATGCTGCGGTCCTTCGACCACGGCATTTCGGCCGACATCGTCGCCTACACCAAGTCGCTGCCGAAGTAAGCGGGCATGAGCGGCCAGGATCGTCAGGCCCATGATGGCGCCGCCCACGGTGGGCGGCGCCACAAGCGGCCGTCCACCGGGACGTGGAAAAGCAAGCTGGTGCTGGTGATGGTCGGCTTGGCGATGGGAATCTTCGGCATGGCCGGTTTCGTCACCGCCATCGAATGGACCAACCGCACCGAGTTCTGCATCTCGTGCCATTCCATGAAGCAGAACTACGCCGAGTACAAGGAAAGCATCCACTACCAGAACCGCAGCGGCGCCCACGCCCAATGCGCCGATTGCCACGTGCCCAAGGAACTGGGGCCGAAACTGGTGCGCAAGGTGATGGCGGTGAACGACATCATCGCCGAGATCAAGGGCACCATCGACACCCCGGAAAAGTTGGAAGCCATGCGCCCGGTGCTGGCGGAACGGGTGTGGAAATACATGGCGGACAGCGATTCACGCGAATGTCGCACCTGCCATTCCTTCGAGTCCATGAACCTGGCCAAGCAGGGCACCGCCGGACGGCTGAAGCATCCGGAAGCCGCCATGGAAGGCAAGACCTGCATCAATTGCCACAAGGGCGTGGCCCACAAGATCCCGTCGTCCAAGGACGATTTGTAGAGTTTGTTTGGTTTCTGGAATCGCTCCCTTTCATCGTCACCCTCGGGCTTGACCCGAGGGTCCATGGATTGCCAGGTCAAGCCCGGCAATGACGATGAAAGGGGGAAGCTTCACCTGAGGCGGACAAATACTATCCCAGCAACACCTCCAGGAACAAATCGCCGTAACGTTCCAGCTTGGACTCGCCGATGCCGTGGATGCCGCGCATCTCGGACAACGACGTGGGGCGTTCGGCCGCCAGTTCGATCAAGGTGCGGTCGGGGAACACGGCATAGGCCGGAATGCCCTGGTCGGTGGCCAGTTCGCGGCGCAATTTCTTCAACTCCGCCAGCAAATCCTGATCGACATCGTTGCGCAACACGGCGGGAACCGGCCGTGCCGCCTTGGTCTTGCCCTTGGCCTTCAGGAAGTCGGTGCGCACGTCGATGCGGGCGCGGCCGCGCAGGACCTCGCCGCCTTGTTCGGTAATGCGCCAGGCGCCGTGTTCGGCCAGGTCCTGCACCATCAGACCGGCGGCCAGGAATTGGCGGAACAGCGCCCGCCACTGGTCGCGCGACTTGTCCTTGCCGACGCCGAAGGTGGGCAATTGGTCGTGACCGAAACGCAGGACCGCTTCGCCATCCTGGCCGATCAGCACGTTGATCAGATGTTCGGTGCCAAAGCGTTGGCCGGTGCGCCAGATGGCCGACAGCGCCTTTTGCGCGTCCACCGTGCCGTCACGCACGCTGGCGCCGTTGACGCACAAGTCGCAATTGCCGCATGGCTGGGTGATTTCACCGAAATAGGCCAGCAGCGTCTGGCGGCGGCAGCGTGGCGCCTCGCACAGCGCCAGCAGCGCGTTCAGCTTTTGTCGCTCGACGCGCTTTTGTTCGTCCGACGCCTGGCTGTCCTCGATCTGCTGGCGGCGTAGGCGCACGTCGCCCAGGCCGTACAGGGTCAGGGTGTCGGCGTGCAGGCCGTCGCGGCCGGCGCGGCCGATTTCCTGGTAATAAGCCTCGATGCTTTTCGGCAGGTCGGCATGGGCGACGAAGCGCACGTCGGGTTTGTCGATGCCCATGCCGAAAGCCACGGTGGCGACCATGACGATGCCGTCCTCGCGCAGGAAGGAATCCTGGTTGGACTCGCGCAAGCCCTTGTCCAGGCCGGCGTGATAGACCAAGGCGCGGTGGCCGGCCTCGTTCAGGGCCTGGGCCAGATCCTCGCAACCGGCGCGGGACGAGCAATAGATCACCCCGCTATCGCCCCGGCGGTCCTTCAGGAAGCTCAGCAGCTGACGGCGCGGGCTGTCCTTGGCCTGCATGGCCAGTGTCAGGTTGGGGCGGTCGAAGCCGCCGACGAAGATGCGCGGTGGGCTGTCGAACAAGCGCTCGGCGATGTCGGCGCGGGTGGCCGCGTCGGCGGTGGCGGTGAAGGCCAGGGTCTGGACGTCGCCCAAGGCCCGGGCAAACTCGCCCAGCGCCAGATATTCGGGGCGGAAATCGTGGCCCCACTGGCTGACGCAATGGGCTTCGTCGATGGCCAGCCGGGTGGCGCCCGATCGGCGCAGGAAATCCACAGTGTCGGGCCGCGCCAGCCGTTCCGGGGCCAGATACAGCAGCTTCAGTTCGCGGCGCCGCACCAGGTCGAAGATGCGGCGGCTTTCCTCGGCGTCATTGGCGGAATTCATCGCCGCGGCGGCGATGCCGTAATTGGTCAGTTGCGCCACCTGGTCCCGCATCAAGGCAATCAGCGGCGACACCACCACCGTCAGCCCGTCGCCGATGATGGCCGGCAATTGATAGCACAACGACTTGCCAGCCCCGGTGGGCATGATGGCCAGCACGTTCTCGCCGTTCAGGATGGGGGCGATGATGTCCTCTTGCCCGGGCCGAAACGAATCGAAGCCGAAAACCGAGGACAGGCAGGCACGGGCGGCGTCAAGGATGGCGGTCATGGCAACGCGAAAGCAAAAGGCCGCGCATTCTAGACGGGCAGGGGGCAACTGCCAAGCCGCAGAGCTTCAGAACAAAGCCTGTGCGTATTAGTTGAAGTGGCTGGTTTGCGTAAGGCTTTCACCTTATAACCAAACGGATAGTCTTTTAGAAGGCCAGACCATGCGCACCATCATCCTCGCCCTTGCCGCCACATGCGTCGTCGGCGCGGTCCACGCCAGCCAGTTGCCCGCCGCCTTGATCCTGGATTACAGCGGTCCGCCGCGTTCAGGTGTCGAGGCCTATGGTGAAATCCTGCCTGGCCGCGAGATTGGCTTGGGACCGCGCGACCGCGTGGTGATCCTGCACTACGGATCGTGCCGTCAGCTGACGGTGACCGGCGGCAAGGTTTCGGTGTTGCCCGAAGCCCTGGTTGTCAACGACGCCAAGGACAGCCAGGAAGCCGGACGCCTCTGCCCGCAAGAAGTCAGCCTGTCCGGGGGAGGTCCCGCGCCGCAGGTCATCTCGGCACGGATCGATTGTATGGTGATCGGCAAGCGCAAATCAGACCTGGGCGAGGTCGAGATTCGGGACGGCGACGTCGTGCTGCTGTCGGTTCCGGCTCAGGGCTACCGCCTGATCACCGCGCCGGCGGCGCCGGAAATGAAGCCGGGCAAGACTTATTCCCTGGTGGCTAAGGGAATTCGCGGCGCCGAATTGGCGAAAGTGCCGGTGACGGTGGACACCGCCGCCCACGACAAGGCGTGTCTGCTGCGCTTGGAATAGCCACCCTGGCCGCCGGTTGTTGATTATGACATCAATCGCCCAAGGCGGCACTTCGGGGTGAGAGATTCTGGTCGCGACAGGAAGTCACATAAAAACAATGGTTTAATGTGATGCGTGACGACACTTTTATGACAGCGTTTGTCATAAAACCTTCATCCTGATATCGCGGTACTGTAACACAGAACGGCTAAAGTGACCTCCGGCGGGATCGACCGGTCCCGTTCCAGAATTCGTTCGCACGATTTGGAGGATCCCACCTATGAAGAAGTCCCTGGCCGTTGCGGCCGTCGCCCTGGCGACCGTTTCCTTCGCTGGCGCCGCCCAGGCCCGCGACCAAATCCGCGTCGTCGGTTCGTCGACCGTCTACCCGTTCACCACCGCCGTCGCGGAACAGTTCGGCAAGGCCGGCAAGTTCAAGACCCCGGTGGTCGAATCGACCGGTACCGGTGGCGGCTTCAAGCTGTTCTGCGCCGGCGTCGGCCCGGACCATCCGGATCTGACCAACGCTTCGCGCGCCATCAAGAAGTCGGAAATGGAAGCCTGCGCCAAGAACGGCGTCGCCGACGTCGTCGAAATGAAGGTGGGTTATGACGGCATCGTCTTCGCCGCTTCCAAGAAGGCCAAGCACATCGACGTCACCCGCAAGCAACTGTTCCTGGCCCTGGCCAAGGAAGTGCCGGTGAACGGCAAGCTGGTGGAAAACCCCTACACCACCTGGAACCAGATCGACCCCAGCCTGCCCAACGCCAAGATCGAAGTGCTGGGCCCGCCGCCCACCTCCGGCACCCGCGACGCTTTCCTGGAACTGGTGATGGAACCCGGCGCCGAAGCCTTCCCGGAAATCAAGGAACTGAAGAAGACCGACGAAAAGGCCTTCAAGAAGGTGTTCTCGTCTGTTCGTGAAGACGGCGGCTACGTGGAAGCCGGCGAGAACGACAACCTGATCGTCCAGAAGCTGGATGCCAACCCCAACGCTTTCGGCATCTTCGGCTATTCGTTCCTGGACCAGAACAGCGACAAGCTGCAGGGTTCCATGGTCGACGGCGTCGCCCCCACCTTCGAAGCCATCGCTGCCGGCAAGTACCCGGTGTCGCGCCCGCTGTTCGTCTATGCCAAGAAGGCCCACGTCGGCCAGATCCCCGGCATCAAGGAATACCTGGCCGAATACACCTCGGAAAAGGCTTGGGGCAAGGGTGGCTATCTGGCCGACAAGGGCCTGATCCCCATGCCCGACGCCGAGCGTAAGGAAGTCGGCACCAAGGTCAACGCCCTGGAAGCCCTGAAGATGTAATCCTGCCAGGGGGCGGCCGCCCAGTCCCTCGGGTGGCCGCCTTCTGTTTTTTTTGAAATTTTGAAGCCATTCCGCGCCCCATTTTGGGCGCCACACCGCCAGATCGACGGATCCCATGCAGCTTCTCACTTTGACGGTCGTCCTGCTTTTGCTGACGGCATTCGGTTATCGCCTGGGACGCAGCCGCGCCTTGGCCACCGCCAGCGGCAATCCCCGCCTGCTTCATTCCCTGCCGTCCTATCACGGCTATTACGTGGCCATGTGGTGCGGCCTGCCCGCCCTGGTTCTGATCGCCGCTTGGTTGGCGCTGGAACCCACCATCCTGCATTGGCTGGTGATGTCCTCGTTGCCGGCCGACCTGCAAGGCATGAACGAAGAACGTTTGGCGCTGGTCTACAACGAAGTGCGCAACGTCGCCCGCCATGGTCATCCGCCGTCCATGCCGGCGGTGGGTGAAGCGGCGCAGCACTACAATTCCATGCGCCATACCATGTTCTTCGCGGTGGCGGCGGCGGCCTTGGCCCTGGCGGTCGCCGCCCTGGCCTATGCCCATCGTCGCATCCAT
>JAIWOG010000180.1 GCA_020217035.1 Magnetospirillum sp.
GCCGACATGCGGGCACGCAACCGGGTCGAGTCCACCGTCAAGGTGTTCCTGATCCTGGCGTCGTTGGTGGCCATCTTCACCACCATCGGCATCGTGCTGTCGCTGCTGTTCGAAAGCATCCTGTTCTTCCGCCACGTGTCGCTGATCGACTTCCTGTTCGGCACCCAATGGAGCCCGCAGATCGCCATGCGCGCCGACCAGGTGGGCAGCTCGGGGGCGTTCGGCGCCGTACCGCTGTTCGCCGGCACGCTCTTGATCTCGGGCATCGCCATGGTGGTCGCCGTGCCTCTGGGCCTGTTGTCGGCCATCTACATGTCGGAATATGCCGCCCCCAAGTTCCGTTCGGTGGTCAAGCCGTTGCTGGAAGTGCTGGCCGGCATTCCCACCGTGGTCTACGGCTTCTTTGCAGCCCTGACGGTCGCCCCGTTCATCCGCGATGTCGGCGCCTCGATCGGTTTGTCGGTGGCGTCGGAAAGCGCGCTGGCCGCCGGTCTGGTCATGGGCATCATGATCATCCCCTTCGTCTCGTCGTTGTCCGACGACGTCATCAACGCGGTGCCGCAAAGCCTGCGTGAAGGTGCCTTCGGCCTGGGCGCCACCAAGTCGGAAACCATCCGTCAGGTGGTCATCCCGGCGGCGCTGCCCGGCATCATCGGCGGCGTGCTGCTGGCCGCCAGCCGCGCCATCGGTGAGACCATGATCGTGGTGATGGCCGCCGGCCTGGCCGCCAACCTGACCGCCAACCCGCTGGAAGCGGTGACCACCGTGACCACCCAGATCGTCACGCTTTTGGTGGGCGACCAGGAATTCGACAGCCCGAAGACGCTGGCCGCCTTCGCCCTGGGTCTGGTGCTTTTCACCGTCACCTTGGCTTTGAACGTGGTGGCTCTGCACATCGTCAACAAATATCGTGAAAAATATGACTGAGGCCGTCACCATGGAAAACGCCGCCGCCGCCGTCGATCGGACCAAGGCCGTCGCCACCCGTCTGAAGAAGCGCTACGCCTCCGAACGTCGCTTCAAGGCTTTGGGCCTTGGCGCCATCGTCCTGGCCCTGGGGTTCCTGGGCATCCTGCTGGTGACCATCCTGTCCAACGGCATGACGGCCTTCGTGCAGACCAACATCCGTCTGGACATCACCTTCGACGCCGAGACCCTGGGTGTCGACCCGGCCAAGCCCAGCGCCGATTCCCTGGCCAGCGCCAATTACGGCGGCATCATCAAGAACGCCCTGGCCAAGGCGTTTCCCGACGTCAGCGGTGGCCAGCGTCGCCAGTTGACCAAGCTGGTGTCCACGGGTGCCGACCTGCCGTTGCGCGACATGCTGATGGCTAATCCCGGCCTGCTGGGCACCACCGCCAGCGTGTGGGTGGTTGCCGGCGCCGACGTGGACATGGCCATGAAGGGCCATGTCAGCCGCGTGCCGGGGGCCGAGGGCAACCGTCTGACCGACGCCCAACTGGGCTGGCTGGAAGAGTTGGAAAAGCGCGGCGACGTGTCGAAGAAGTTCAACACCGCGCTGTTCACCACCGGCGATTCGCGTGAACCGGAACAGGCCGGCCTGTGGGGTGCGGTGGTGGGTTCGTTCTTCTCGCTGTCCATCACGCTTTTGGTCTGCTTCCCGTTGGGGGTGGCCACCGCCGTCTACCTGGAAGAGTTCGCCCCCAAGAACAAGTGGACCGACCTGATCGAGGTCAACATCAACAACCTGGCCGCCGTGCCGTCGGTGGTGTTCGGTCTGCTGGGCCTGGCCATCTTCCTGAACTTCTTCGGCATGCCCCGTTCGGCTCCCCTGGTCGGTGGTTTGGTGCTGGCCCTGATCAGCCTGCCCACCATCATCATCGCTGGCCGCGCCGCCATGAAGGCGGTGCCGCCGTCGATCCGCGAGGCCGCCTTGGGCCTGGGCGCTTCCAAGTTGCAAATGGTCACCGACCACGTGCTGCCGCTGTCCATGCCGGGCATCCTGACCGGCACCATCCTGGGCATGGCCCACGCCTTGGGCGAAACCGCGCCGTTGTTGATGATCGGCATGGTCGCCTTCATCGTCGACATCCCGGCCAGTCCCTTGGACCCGTCGGCGGTGCTGCCGGTGCAGGTCTACCTGTGGGCCGACAGCCCGGAACGCGCCTTCGTCGAGCGCACCAGCGCCGCCATCATGGTGCTGCTGTTCTTCCTGGCCATGATGAACCTGGCCGCCATCCTGCTTCGCAAGAAGTTCGAACGTCGCTGGTAGGAATCCGATCCATGAACGCCATTCCCGTGACCGACACCCGCCTGGCCAAGGTTGCCGCCCGCGACGTCAACGTCTATTACGGCCAGAAGCATGCCTTGAAGCATGTGGACCTGGACATCCGCGCCAACGACGTCACCGCCCTGATCGGCCCGTCCGGATGCGGCAAGTCCACCTTCCTGCGCTGCATCAACCGTATGAATGACCTGATCGAGAACGCCCAGGTCACCGGCAGCCTGACGCTGGACGGCGACAACATCTACGACAAGGCCATCGATGTGGTGCAGTTGCGCGCCCGCATCGGTATGGTTTTCCAAAAGCCCAACCCGTTCCCCAAGTCCATCTACGACAACATCGCCTATGGGCCGCGTATCCACGGCATGGCCCGCGATCAGACCGAGCTGGACGAGATCGTCATGAACAGCCTGGAAAAGGCTGGCCTGTTGGGCGAGGTCAAGGACCGTCTGGAGGAATCGGGCACCGGGCTTTCCGGCGGTCAGCAACAGCGCCTGTGCATCGCCCGCGCCATCGCCGTCGCCCCCGAGGTGATCTTGATGGACGAGCCGTGCTCGGCCCTTGACCCCATCGCCACCGCCAAGGTCGAGGAACTGATCGACGAATTGCGTGAAAACTTCACCATCGTCATCGTCACCCACTCCATGCAGCAGGCCGCCCGCGTATCGCAGCGCACCGCCTTCTTCCATCTGGGTGAGCTGGTCGAGGTGGGCGACACCGAACAGATTTTCACCAATCCCCAGCATCCGCTGACCCAAGGCTACATCACCGGCCGCTTCGGTTAAGGACCAAAAAATGAGCGACCATACCGTCAAGTCCTATGACGAAGAACTGGCCCATCTGACCAACATCATCGCCCGCATGGGCGGGATGGCCGAGGCCCAGTTCGCCGCCGCCCTGCAAGCTTTGTCCAAGCGCGACAGCGACCTGGCCGCCCGCGTGGTGGCCGGCGACACCCGTGTCGACGAGCTGGAACACGAAGTGCAGCAATTCACCGTCCGCCTGCTGGCCCTGCGCCAGCCGGTGGCGTCGGATTTGCGCCACATCGTCGCCGCCTTGAAGATCAGCTCGGAACTGGAACGCGTCGCCGACTACGCCGCCAACGTGGCCAAGCGTTCCCTGGTGCTGAACCACATGCCGCCGGTCAAGCCGGTCAGCGCCGTGCTGCATCTGGCCCATCTGGTCCAGGAAATCCTGAAGGACATCCTGGACGCCTATATCGAACGCGACGTCGACAAGGCGGTGCGGGTGTGGAACCGGGATGAAGAGGTGGACGACATGTACACCGGCTTGTTCCGCGAGTTGATCACCTACATGATGGAAGACCCGCGCACCATCACCGCCTGCACCCATTTGATGTTCATGGCCAAGAACATCGAACGCATCGGCGATCACGCCACCAATATCGCCGAGACCCTGCACTTCCTGGTGGTCGGCACCCCGATCAAGGGGGAACGGCCCAAGGGCAACACCGTGGATACCGAGTGAGCATTCCCATGGATATGAAGCCGCTGATCCTGATCGTCGAGGACGAGGCCGCCTTGGCCACCATGCTGCGCTATAACCTGGAAAAGGAAGGCTATCGCGTCTGCGAGGCCGGCGACGGCGAGGAAGCCCTGACCCTGGTGGCCGAACGCAAGCCCGATCTGGTGGTGTTGGACTGGATGCTGCCCAGCCTTTCCGGTATCGAGGTCTGCCGCCAGTTGCGCCGCAAGCCCGCCACCCGCGAATTGCCGATCATCATGCTGACGGCGCGTGGCGAAGAGGGCGACAAGATCCGCGGCCTGAACACCGGCGCCGACGATTACATGACCAAGCCCTTCAGCCTGCCGGAACTGATGGCCCGCGTCCGCGCCATGCTGCGCCGGGTGCAGCCGGTGCCGCAAAAGGGCATGCTGCAATATGGCGACATCGCCATGGATCTGGCGGCGCATCGCGTCACCCGTGGCGACCGCCCGGTGCATCTGGGCCCCACCGAGTTCCGTTTGCTGCAATTCTTCATGCAGCATCCCGGCAACGTGTTCAGCCGTGAAGAACTGCTGAATGCGGTGTGGGGTCCCGACATCTATGTGGAACCGCGCACCGTCGACGTGCACATCCGCCGCCTGCGCAAGGCGCTGAACGGCGACAACGAAGCCGACATCATCCGCACCGTCCGCGCCGCCGGCTACGCCCTGGATTCCGAACAGGCGGCGTGATGGCGACCGGCAAATTGGTCTGCGTCGTCGGCCCCTCGGGGGCCGGCAAGGACAGCGTCATGGCCGCCGCCCGCGACCTGCTGGGCGGCGACCACCGCGTGGTGTTCCCCCGCCGCGTCGTCACCCGCCCCGCCGATTCCGGCGGCGAGGACCATCTGTCGGTCACCCCCGATCATTTCGTCAAATTGCGTGATTCCGGCGCCCTGGCCCTGTGGTGGGAAGCCCACGGCATCGCCTATGGCATCCCCGCCGGGATCAATGACGACCTGGCCACCGGCGCCGTGGTGGTGGCCAACATCAGCCGCACCATCATCCCGGCGGCGCGGGCCGCCTATGACGCGGTGGTGGTGGAAATCACCGCCGACCCATCCGTCCTGGCCCGCCGCCTGGCCGGCCGCGGCCGCGAAACCGCCGAAGATATCGCCGGCCGCCTGGCCCGCGCGGCCCTGGTGCCCAGCGATGCCGACGAAACCATCGTCAACGACGGCGAACTGGCGGAAGCGGCGCAGGCGTTTGCCGCGATCTTGAAGCGGGCTTGCCGGTAGGGGGCTGCCGCAATCCTGCGCTGCTTATTGCCTGCAACTGGCGGGCGCCGGGCCGCCAGGGGGCACGATGCAGGCCAGCAGGAATGAAACCTTGCCGTCGGCGCGTACTGTCTTCACCGTTGCCGAAACGAGCTTCTCTGGCCCCCGAACCGTTACACTATAGCGGATAGGCAGCCCGTAAGGGGCCCCCGTCACAACCGCAGAGACCTCTGCTGAACGCACTCCCTCTACCGCATGAGCCAATTTCGGGTCGGCTTTCGCAAAGGCCTGGACCAGCGGATATTCTTTTTCGCGGATTTCCTGTTGCAGGGCCACATCAACCTTACGATAGGTGCACTCGGGATTGCAGGGGTTGAGTTTATCTTCTACAGGCTGAACAAAGGGGCTTCCGTTTGCCGCCGACTGCTGGCTCGGAAGTGGACGTGCCGCCGGGGAAGTGTGAGTCCGTAGATAGGTGAGCCCATTTGGGGCAGCGGGAAGTCGAACAAGAATCCCGTTGGCGCCGATTTGTACCTGAGAGTTATTCATCGCCACATATCCATAGTTCCCAATTTCCGCCTGAAAGACGAAATGATTATGTGACGGGTCTGTTATTTTGAATTCTGATATCGGGTAACGACGAAGAATGCCAATGGGTTGAAGGCTAATTTTTTCGACAGGTGTCCTGGCTGTTTTCGAGCGCTTATAATTAGGTCCGCCCTCGTTTGCCTGGATGACCCCCGCACTCGTATGAAGCCTTGCGGTGGTATAATAGGGGGCTTTTCCCCCTGCTCCTTCGAACTCTAACATAACGCCTGGAAAGTCGGTTTTGTATGACTTCACCAAAGTATATTGCGGGTCGCGGGTAGGGGCTGTCGATCCAAGGCGTATCTCCGAGCCGACGACACTCCAATTCCCTTCATCCTGTTCATCGACCGTCCCCATCATCATGTGCAGCTTGTAGCGACCATCGGCCCGCAGCGAGATCGTGGATGCCGCGTCCGGTTCGCCAATAAGACCGTATTCACCGACAGCATCTCTCTGCTCGGCGTTCGCAGAGGCTGAAAAACACCCCAAAGCAGCAATAATTCCACCAGCAAGCCATCCCCACCCAGCCATGGCCCCCTCCTTAACAATTAGCCCCCTATAAATAGCCAGTAAGATGGTTGCGCCGCCATTACGTTTTTCCACTACGACGGATGATTTTGATTCTCCTAAAACACCACCCCATACACCAACGGCAACCACACCAGCGCCGCCAGGGTTGACAGCGCCACCGCCACCGCCGCGCGGTCGGGGTGGATGTTGCGCAAAGTGGCGTGGACCACGGTGACGGCGGCCATGGGGACCAGGGATTCGATCAGCAGGACTTGGTGGCCGATGGTGGAAAAGGCGTGCAGCCAGGCGCGGTCGATCAGGATGAAGGCGTATGCGACCGCCGGCCACACCAAATACTTCCAGCCGAAGGCATAGGCGATGAAGCCCAGGTCCAGGCGAAAGCGGGTCAGGCCGGCCAGGCCCAGGCCGACGATCATCATGCCGACAGCGGAAAAGCCGCCGGCCAGCAAATCGATTGTTTGCGGCACGTAAGCCGGCAGGGCGACGTGGTTCAAATTGAGCGCCAGGCCGATCCAGCAGGCGTGCAGGCCGGGATATTTCAGCACGCGGGCCAGCGCCCCTTTCCAGGTGGCGTCGCCCCGGCTCATGATGAAGAAGCCGACCGAGTTTTCGTAGGCGGTGAAGCCGAACGACACCAGCACCACGTAAGGAAGGGCCTCGGGGCCGATCAGCGACAGGCAGGCGGGGATGCCGAAAAAGCCGGTGTTGCCGGTGGCGACCGTAAAGGCGCTCAGGCGCTCGCGGCCGTCGTTCCAAAAGCGCGCCGCGATGGGCAGCGCGATCCAGGCGGCGACGCAGGCCAATCCCAGCACCACGAAGGGCAGGGCCATCATCGCCCCTTGCAGCTTGGCGGCGTAAAAGCCCTTGAACACCACCGCCGGCGACAGCACGTACAGCGACAGCTTGCCGATTTCCTGGCTTTTCACCCCCAGGAAACGGCCCAGGGCGAAGCCGATGGCCACCAGCACATAAAGCGGGATCAGCTTCACCGCCAAGGACGCGTCGGTCATGGTCCGTGGTTCATCCTGTCAGCTTCGGGATTTGGGCTATACGCCATCCCGACCGATTGCGGCAAGGGTTAACGCCAAGCCTGTGCATGGGGCGTTCGATCGGTTAGTCTAGGGGCATCGCCGCAGATGGTGCCCCCAAACGGAGCTTCCCGGCAATGGCCGCCTCGACCCGCCCCAACCGCGTCACCGGAATCCTGGCTCCGGTGCTGACACCCTTCGACCGCAATCTGTCGCCGGATGCCAAGCGTTTCGCCGCCTTTGCCCGTATGCTGATTTCGTTGGACATCGGTTTGGCGCCGTTCGGCACCACCAGCGAAGGCAATTCGTTGGCGGTGGGCGAAAAGAAGGACTTGCTGAACGCCCTGGCTGGTGCCGGCATCGACATGGCCCGGGTGATGCCGGGCACCGGCGCCTGTGCGCTTTCCGATACGGTGGCGTTGACCCGCCACGCGGTGGGCTTGGGCTGCTGCGGCGTGCTGATGCTGCCGCCGTTCTATTACAAGGGGGTGACCGACGACGGGCTGTTCCGGTCCTATTCAGAGGTGATCCAGCGGGTCGGCGACAAGAAATTGCGGGTCTACCTGTACCATTTCCCCCGGCAAAGCGGGGTGCCGCTGTCGCTGCCCTTGATCGAACGGCTGCTCAAGGCTTATCCCGGCGTGGTGGTCGGCATCAAGGATTCGTCGGGCGAGTTCGCCAACATGGAAGCGATGATCCGCGCCTTCCCCGGCTTCGACGTCTTCACCGGGACCGAGGCGCTGTTGCTGAAGCTGCTGCGCCTGGGCGGTGCCGGGTGCATATCCGCCAATGCCAGCGTCAACGGCGCCGCCATGGTGGAACTGTTCCGCCGCTGGCGCGAGCCCGATGCCGAAGGGCTGCAAGACGCCCTGGTCGCCTTCCGCGTGGCGCTTCAGGACTTCCCGCTGATCCCGGCGTTGAAGGCGCTGGTGGCGCGGGCCAGCGGCGACCAATCGTGGCGCATCACCCGTCCGCCGTTGATGGATCTGTCCATCGATGCCGAGGATGAAGTGGTCAAGCGCCTGATCAAGGCCGGTTTCCCGGTTTAAAACCCTGACAATCGTCATCGCCGGGCTTGACCCGGCGATCCATGGATGCCCGGATCAAGTCCGGGCATGACGCACTCTGATATCTCAGCCGAACGGGTCGTCGCACTTCGAGCACATGGGAATTCCCGACACGTCGCCGCATTTGAAGGCGTCGACGATCTTCCTGAATTCCGGTCCCTGGCGGATTTCCGCCAAGGAATTGTCCATGATGTTGCCGATCTTCAGTTCAGCGTTGGAATCATAGCAGGCGCAGGCGGTGACCGTGCCGTCGCAGAACACGCCGACGGCCCGCAGCAAAACGCGACACGGCATGCGGCGCTGGTGTTCGATGTTCTTCAGTGACCACACGCCGTGGTCTTCGAAGAAACGGCCATGCACCACGTTGCCGCCGAAATTGTTGGCGATCACCGTGAACACCTTTTCCACCCCGTGGCCTTCCAGGAAGGCGCGGGTCTTGTCGCGCACCTCGGCCCAGTTGTCGCCGGTGCACACCGCCTTGACCATGAAGTTGGTCTTGGTGCCGCGCGTGGTGTCCTGCATGGTGCGCAGATTGGCCAGCGTGCGTTCGAACTTCGAGCCCACATAGGTGGCCTCGTAGCTTTCCTTGTCCCAGCCGGCGAAGGAAAACTGGATATAGGACAGGCCCAGCTTGCCCAGACGTTCACAGCGTTCCTGGGTCAAGGGCGTGCCGTTGGTGACGATGCCCACCGAAAAGCCCATGCCCACCGCCTTTTCCAGCATCTCGAAGACGTGGGGGTGCAGCATGGGTTCACCCTGGCCCGACAGGATGTGCAGGGTGTTGATGCCGTTGGCCTGGGCTTGGTCCAAGATGCGGTCGAAGACGTCCATTTCCATGAAGCCGGAATTGGACTTCCACACCTCATGGCCGCACATGGCGCAGCGCAAATTGCAGCGCCGGGAAATCTGCATGTAAAGCTCGGTCGGCAGCAGGTTGCGCTTTTCCGACTGGGCGATGACATGGGCGCGGGCTTCCGCCAGCAGCTTGGCGGCACGGTCCTTTTGCCCGGCCTGATCCAGGCCGATACCCAGGAAATAACGGGTGCGGCCGTCGGGCTTGGCCTTGTAGGCGGCTTCCAGCAGCGGGATGGCTTCCTGGGCGCGGTTCTGCTCGATCAGGGCACCGGCCAGGCCCATGGCGCAGTCGAAATGGTTGGGCGCGATCTTCAACAAGGCGCGGAAGCCTGCTTCGGCCTCGGCCCAGCGATCCAGCGTCATCAGGATGGCCGAGCGTCTGTACACGCATTCCGGATACTGGGCATAGGGTGCCAACAGGCGTTCCGCTTCGTCCAGCTTTTGGTTGGCGGCCAGCTTCTGGGCTTGCGCCAAGGCGGCGGCGACCTGTGGGGGGAACGGGGCTTGCGGCTGGGCGTGGACGGTCGAGGCCATCGCGACTCCGGTCATGGCGAAAGGCCGGCATCATAACAGCATGCCCGGCGATTTGGATATGTCATAAGCTCGGTGGGATTGTTCAAGCCCTGTGCATGGGGCATGATGTGGCGCTTGGGGGTCCTGGGGAGATTTGTGCGTGGAGTTTTCGGGCAGCCCGAAATCAGAGGTTGTGGCGAACGCCGCCGAGCCGAAAGGCGTGACGCTGTGCCGGTTCGGCATCCGCGCCAAGTTG
The DNA here is from genome assembly GCA_020217035.1 of Magnetospirillum sp. Classification (GTDB taxonomy): domain Bacteria; phylum Pseudomonadota; class Alphaproteobacteria; order Rhodospirillales; family Magnetospirillaceae; genus Magnetospirillum. The sequence continues at coordinate 9,806 of JAIWOG010000180.1, forward strand.
CTGGTGGCGGTGGGGCTGGTGGCCGGCATCACCTTGCTGGCCGGTTGGCTGGCCTGGAGCAGCTATTCCGAGGTCGGCCGCCTGCTGACCGAGGTGACGCGGGCCAACCTGCCCAGCGTCTCGGCGGCGCTGAAACTGTCGGAAGCCACCGCCCGGCTGGCCGCCGCCGCCCCGGCCCTTGATTCGTCGCAAAGTCAGTTCCAGCGCCAGAACAATTTCGTCGCGCTGCAACAACAGGCGCAGCGCCTGCGCAACCTGATCGAGGACCTGGAAGGCAGCAACGTCAAGCTGCCGCAATTGCAGGAACTGCGTACCCTGATGGTGTCCATCGGCGACAACGTGGTGGGCCGCAACGCCCTGGTGGACAACCGCCTGCAACAGGCCGAACGCAACCGCCAACTGGGGGTCGAACTGGACGCCCTGGAAGAAACCTTGCGCGACATGATCGTCAACGACAAGGTGGTGGTGGATTCGGAAATCACCCGCGTCATGTACATCCTGCGCCAGGCATTCAACGCGCGGGACATGGACGTGATGAGCGAAATGCGCCGGCGCTACGCCGACGTGTCGCGGCAGTTGACCACCTTGGTGGAAAGCGGTGCGGCGCGTCCGGCCAACATGCGGGATTCCGCCCGCAAGGCGCTGAGCTTGGGGTCGGGGCCGGACAACGTCTTCGAACTGCGCACGCGCTGGCTGCTGACCGAGGTCCGGCTGTTCGCCGCCAACGAGGAAGGACGCGACCTGGTGTCGCGGACGTCGTCGGTGGTCGGCCGCATCGTTACCGAAACCGAGGCCGCCGCCATCGCCAACGAGCGCCAGGCCGCCGCCGCGCTTTCCACCGGCCGTCAGGTGATGATCGCCAGCGCCGTGGTCACGGTGTTGGGGCCGCTGCTGTTCGTGTGGATGTATCTGGGGCGCAACATCGTCAACCGTCTGTCCGGCCTGGCGTCGTCCATGCACCGCATCGTCGAAGGCGACTACCACACCAAGGTCGAGGTGTCGGGCAACGACGAAATCGCCGACATGGCCAGCGAATTGGTGGTGTTCCAACGCGCCATGGCGCAGTTGCGCGATTCCACCGACGCGCTGAAGGAAAGCGAAAGCCGCCTGCGCACCATTTTGGACACCTCGCCCTTGGCCTTGGCCATCTCGCGGGTGTCCGACAACGCCATCCTTTACGTCAACCCGCGCTGGTCGGAATTGTTCGGCGTGCCGACCGACGGCGCCGACGGCATGGACGCGACGCTTTTCTATGCCGACCAGGCCGACCGCTCGCGGGTGGTGGAACTGGTGCGCAGCCAAGGTTATCTGGCCGATTACGAAAGCCGCATGCGACGCGCTGACGGCGCCGAGTTCTGGGCCATGATGTCGGCGGCGGCCATCGACATGGATGGCGAGCCGGCGGTGTGCGTGTCCACCGCCGACATCACCAAGCGCAAGGACCAGGAAGCCGCCCTGGCCGAGGCCAAGCGCATCGCCGAGGACGCCAGCCAGGCCAAGTCGCTGTTCCTGGCCACCATGAGCCACGAGATCAGGACGCCCATGAACGGCGTGCTGACCATGGCCCAGTTGCTGGAAGACATGCCGCTGGCCCAGGAACAGAAGGAAATGGCCCGGGTCATCCGCGATTCGGCCAACGCGCTTTTGGCCATCATCAACGACATCCTGGACTTCTCGAAGATCGAATCCGGCAAGCTGGAACTGGAGGAGATCGAGGTCAGCCTGGCCGACGTGGTGGAAAGCGTCGCCGAATTGTTGGCCCCGCGTGCCGCCGAGAAAGGCATCGGGCTGATGACCTATGTGGATCCGTCCATGCCCGATCTGTTCCTGGGCGACGCCACAAGGTTGCGCCAGATCGTCACCAATCTGGCCGGCAACGCCGTCAAGTTCACCGACAAGGGCTATGTGCGCATCAATGTGGAGCCCGATGCCAAGGGCGGGGTGCGCTTCACCATCCTGGACACCGGCATCGGCCTGAACGCCCAGGCCCAGGCCAAGCTGTTCGAACCGTTCAGCCAGGCCGACGCCTCGATCTCGCGGCGTTATGGCGGCACCGGTCTGGGGCTTTCCATCTGCCGCCGTCTGGTCGCCATGATGGGCGGCGAGATCGGCGTCGAGAGCACTGTCGGCCAAGGCTCGGCCTTCTGGTTCTCGGTGCCGCTGGAACAGGTCAGCAAGGGGCCGTCGGAAGGCCCGGACCTGGCCGGAATCGCCGTCCTGCTGCTGGCGGAAGGTCCCATCGCGGCGGAAATCCTGCGGTCTTATCTGGGGCATCTGGGGGCGCAGGTGGCGGTGGTCGCCTCGCTCGACGGCGCCATGGCGGCGGTTCGCGCCGCCAGCCTGGCCGGCTGGAACTATGACGTGGTGCTGATGGATGCCGGCAACGAATTCCATCTGCGCGTTCCCATGGCGGTGTCGCTGCGGGGGGTGGCCGGCGACGACACCCTGACCCGGGTGGTGATGATGGCGGCCCACGCCACCTATCCCGCCGCCGCCGCCGCCGCCCGCGGCGCCGGACTGTTCGCCACGCTGTCCAAGCCCATTCGCCGTTCCGCCCTGTGGCGGGTGGTCGGCGCGGCGGCCAGCCGCGCCTATCTGGGCGACGAGACCGACGACGTGGCCGATCTGTCCGAATCCTTCATCCCGCCCAGCACCGAGGAAGCCGCCGCCGCCGGCTGCCTGATCCTGGTGGCCGAGGACAACCCGACCAACCAGGTGGTGATCCGCCGTCTGATGGAACGCATGGGCTATGCCATCGAGATCGTGCGCAACGGTCTGGAAGCCTGGGAACACATGCAGATCCGCGATTACGGCATGCTGTTGACCGATTGCCACATGCCGGAAATGGACGGTTACGAACTGACGGCGCGGGTGCGCGACTGGGAAAAGGAAACCCTGAGCCGCATGCCCATCGTGGCGCTGACCGCCGACGCCCTGTCCGGCACCGCCAGCAAATGCCTGGAATGCGGCATGGACGGCTTCCTGGCCAAGCCCATCGACCGTGCCCAGATGGACGCCACCATCCGCAAGATGTTGCCCGCCGCGGTCAACATGCGCCGCCGTCCGGCCAACCCGGAACCCATGGGGGCGGCGGGAATCGCCGCCGCCAAGGCCGGCCACGCCATGCCGCCGGTGCTGGATTTGACGCCCATGCGCGAAATCTTCGGTTCCATCACCGACGACGCCAAGGAATTGCTGCAATTGTTCGTCGACACCACCCGGCCGCTGGTGGAGGAAACCTTGCGCCAGTTGGACGGCGCCAACGCCGAACTGGCCCGCGAAGCCGCCCATGGCGCCAAGGGGGCGGGCAATTCCGCCGGCTGCTACCGCTTCGCCGCCATCTGCGCCGAGATCGAGCATCTGTGCGCCGAGGGCTATCTTGTCCAGGCCCAGACCCTGGCCCAGCCCATGGAACAAGCCTTCAACGAAGCGGTGGACCAGATCGCGGCTTTGTGACGGGTGCGCACGTCGCCCGAACCGTCACGCCTTGGCGCCCAGCATTTCCTTCAGCCGGGCGATCTCGCTGGATTGGTAGCGGATGCGCGACGCCATCACTTCCAGCAGCTTGACGGCGATGATGTCGCTTTTTTCCAGCCGGGCCAGGAAGTCGGTTCCCTTGATCACCACCACTTCCGACGGTTCCAGCACCATGGCGGACGCCATGCGCGGGCGATCGTCCAGCACCGCCATCTCGCCGATGATGTCGCCGGGCTTGGACAGGTCCAGGAACAATTCGCGGCCATCGGCGGTGCATTTGGAAATCTGCACCAAGCCGTCGTCCAGCACATAGCATTCGCCGTTGCTGGCATCGCCCTGGTGGAACAGGTATTCGCCGGGGCGCAAGGATCGGCGTGGGTGGTTGGCGTTGGCGGAGGTGGTGGCTTCCAGCGGGCGCTTGCCGACGATGGTGTTTTGCAGTCCCCGCAATTGCTCGACGGCGTTGGCGATGGAATTGTCCTGGCTCGACGAATTGCGCAAATTGCCGGCGACGCGCTGAGCCAGGGGGCGCAGATCGTCGCTTTCCGGCAACTCGGCCAGGGTCTCGATCATCACCGCCGCCCTTTCCGCGTCGTCGGCGCGGCACAGCGCCGGCTCGCGGAAGGCGCCGAACGAGCCCAACAGGTTGCCGGCGCCGTTGCGGTCGTGGATGGCGCGGGCCACATGCATCAGCCGGGCGGTGGCGAAGTTCTCGACCTTGATCACCCCCTTGGGCGACAAATAGGCTTCCGACGGCGACAGGCACAGCCCGCTTTGACCGATGCGCTGGCTGAGTTCCAAAAGCGACAGCAGCCGCACCATGGCGCCGGCGGCGAAAGTGGCGGAAATGTTCGCCACCCGCTTGGGCAGGCGGTTCAGCGACAAACCTTCCGAGACTTCAGACACCACGTAGATGCGGGCGTCGTCCTGCAACAATTCCTCGGCCTGCAGCACGCTGGGATGGGTGGTGGCGCGGGCCTGCTGGACGTCGGCCTGCAGCAGGGTCAGGTCATAGCCGGTGCCGGGGTGATCCAACAGCGACTTCTCGACGCCGATCACCGACACCATGCGGTTGGCCTTGGTGTCGTGGCAGACGGCGCGGACGAAGCCCTGATCGTTGGTGCTGGACTGCACGCGGTAACGGTCGAACAGCGTGCCGGGCAGCAAGGGCACCTTTTCGTTCATGGACTCCTCCCCTGAATGTGGGCACCATGATAGGCACGCGCCCCCGGCTTGGCGAGGGGCAACGGCTTGACCTGAAAGGGATATGCGCATGGTTTGGCGTATTGGGGGGGCGCTGGCCGTCCTGCTGGTCGCCGCGCCGGCTTGGGCCGGTCCGGTGGGGACGATCAAGAACGCGTCGGGCGACGCCAGCGTGTTGCGGGGACAGCAGAAACTGGCGGCCACGCCCGGCCTGGACCTGGAACAAAGCGATTCCATCGTCACCGGCGTTGACGGTTCCGTCGGCCTGACGCTGCGCGACAACACCACTTTGTCGGTGGGACCCAAGACCACCATGGGCCTGGACGAGTTCGATTTCGAACCGGCGTCGGACCGCATGAAGCTGGTCACCTCGGTGGCGCGCGGCACCATGATGATGACCTCGGGGACCATCGCCAAACTGGCCCCGGAAAAGGTGTCGGTGGTCACCAAGTCGGGAACCGTCGGCGTGCGCGGCACCCGTTTCGTGGTCAGCGTGGAAGAATGAGGGCCGTGTTGCGCAACGCCGCCCTGATCGCGGTTGTCGCCTTGCTGGCCGGGTGTTCCCGTCCGGCGGCCTATGTGGTCCTGCTGGACCAACCCGACCGGCCCGGCAGCGCCGTGACCTTCACCAACCAGGCCGGTACCCAGGTGGTGGACAAGCCTGGTTCGGGGACCGGCGCCGACCGAGCCGATGCCAAGCCGGTGGAAGCGTTCGCCATGACCGACAAGGATGTGCGCGACCGTTTCGGCCGCGCCATCGACGCCCAGCCGCGCACGCCGAAATCCTTCATGCTGTACTTCCAGTTCCAGTCCACCGAGTTGACGGCTGAATCCAAGTTGTTGCTGCCCTCGGTCCTGGACGAGGTCAAGGCGCGTCCCGCCCCCGATCTGTCCATCATCGGCCATACCGATGGGCTGGGGGACGCCAAGTACAATTACGACCTGGGGCTGAAGCGGGCGAGCGAGGTCAAGTCCATGGTCACCGCGCTCGGAATCGAACCGCGCATGATCGAGGTGACCAGCCACGGCAAAAGCAACCCGCTGGTCCCCGAGGCGCCGGGCAAGGCCGATCCGCGCAATCGTCGGGTGGAAGTCACGGTGCGTTAAGGGCGCTTACTTCTCGCTTAAGATCACCCGGATACCGGCTTCCCCGGCCCGCAACCGCTTCAGATGGAAGGCGGCCAGCGGGTCGGTGGGGGCCAGGGCCGTGAACTCCTCCATGGCCGCCGGGTCGCCGGCGGCCATTTTTTCGTAAGCCGCCAGATATTCGGGGCGTTCGTCGCCTGGGGGCAGGGGTTCGTAGGCCAAGATCGCCTCGGTCTTGCCCTTCAGCACCAACTCGCCCACCGGGCGGCCGTGGAAATCCGGGCACAGGGCGACGGTGCTGGCGGCCACGCACAGGCGGGTGCCCAGGTGGCGGTTCACCGTTTCCAGCCGGGCGGCGGCGTTGACCGCGTCGCCCAGGGCGCGATAGTCGGAAATGCTGCCGCCGCCGATATTGCCGATAGTGACCGTTCCTGTGTTGACGCCGATGCGGGTCAGGCCCAGCGGATGGCCGGCCTGGCGCATGGCCGCGACGTAATCCTGGCTGAAGCGGTCCATGTCCAGGGCGCAGGCCACGGCGCGGGCGGCGTGGTCGGGCTGGATCACCGGGGCCGAGAACATCACCGCCACCGCGTCGCCGACGATGCGGTCCAAGGTGCCCTGATGGCGGAAGGCCACCTGCACCATGCCGTCGATGTAGCCGTTCAGCACCTGGATCAGGGTGGCGGGATCCGACGATTCCACCAATGACGTGAAACCGGCCAGGTCGGTCATGACGAACGAGCATTCGCGCCTTTCGCCGCCCACCGCCAGGGAATCCGGGTTGTCGATCAGGTGGCTGACCAGATTGGGCGAGATGTAGCGGGCGAAGGCGCCCTTGATGAAGGCGCGTTCCGATTGGTCCTGGCGGTGGCGGATCAGCGCGGTGACGGAAAAGCCGGCCAAGGCGGCGATCATCGCCGGCAGCGGGTTGGTCAGCAGCCGGCCATCCAGGAACAGCAGGCCCGAGGCGCAGGCCAGCACGACCACCATGACCAGGACGGCCGAACCGCCGGCCAGCGGCGTCATCCAGGCGGCGGCGGCCACCAGCAGCAGGCCGGCGGCCAGGGCCAGCAGGGTTTCGACGCCCTCGGCCCAGTCGGGGCGCTGCAACAGGCTGCCCAATTGCATGGCTTCGGCGGCTTCGGCATGCATGACCACGCCCGGCACGATGTCGCCCCCCGGCGTCAGCCGAATGTCCAGCAAGCCCTTGGCCGAGGCGCCGACGAACACCACATGGCCGGCGATCGCTTCCTTGGCGGCGCTGCCGTCCACGATCTTCCAGGCGGGGACGAAGCGGTCGGGGCGCGGGTCGGTGTAATGCAGCCTTGCCGCCCCTTGGGCGTCCACCGGCACCCGCAAGTTGCCGATGGCGATTTCGCTGACCGCCCCGGTTTGCGCCGTCTTCACCAGCACGTTCTTCTTGCCCAGCGCCACGCGCAGGGCTTCCAGCGACAAAGCCGGCTGGATCTGGCCGTCCACCCGCACCAGCAGGGGAACGCGGCGGATGATGCCGTCGCCGTCGGCGGTGAAGGCGACGGCGCCGTTGCCGGCCGCCACTTGCTGCAAGGCGGGCAAGGACGGCACCGCGTGGCCCAGATCGGGCAAGATTTCCAGCGGCGACGGCCCCGACAGGATGAAACGGGCCTTGGTTTCCAAGGCGGTGTCGCCGTCTTGGGCGCTGGCGGCGAAGGCGGTCACCACCCAGCCGCCGGCGATGGTGTCCGCCAAGATCAGGTCGGGGTCGGGCAGGGCGGCGATGGCGCGGCGGGCGGAAGCGGGCAGGGGCCACGGCGCCGACACCCGGGCCGGCGCCGTGCGGT
>JAIWOG010000181.1 GCA_020217035.1 Magnetospirillum sp.
CCGTCAACCCCTTTTTTCGAAGCACCCCGAAGTTTCCTTCGAACCACCTCCGCGAAGCCGTTGCCGCCCTCCGCGCCCCCAACCTCAAGATCACTCCGTCCGTCGGGGAGGCCGCTTTCTACGCCTGGCCAAGGCACCCGTCAACCCCTTTTTTTACCGTCGTGTGACGGCCCCTGGAGGGGCGAACGAAATCTAAGCATAGGACGGTTGAGGGCAGGTGGCAAGAGGCAAAATGCTTTTACATCAACACCTTAGCCACTCTATGGGTTGGGGGAGAAGTGCGTTTTACCCCCAATCCATAGGTCAACACCCGCTCACAGGGTGGCAGGATCGCAAGATTGACGGTGCAGTTTCAGGGTCTTGCACATCTTGGTCGCCGCGGCTTTCGAGGCCAAGGGACCCACCAACACCCGCCAGCGTGAGCCGTCACTATAGGGACGATAGATGGCGTCGAACTTCCCCAGTTCCTCGGGGAACTTGCGCTTGATCCCTTCCCACAGAACCCGCGCTTCGTCCTCGGAGCCTGCGTTGGCTACCGACACGCCCCACTTGCTTGAGGACTTGGCGGGCGCGGCCTTGGCGGGCTCCTTGGCGGCGGCGGGAACAGAACTGGCCGGTCGCAAGCCCGTCACCGAGCCGTCCACCACCTGCTTGCCCATCTGCGTGTTGTAATGCTGGTCGATGGCGGCCTTTTCCTTGCTCGCTTCCTCGCTGGTGATCAGGCCGGCCGACAGCAGCCGTTCGACCCGACCGATGGCCTGGCCCGCTTCCAGCAGATCCTTAGGCGGCAAGGGGGGCAACTCAGTGCGCCGAGGCTTTTCGGGAAGCAGGGCGTCGAGGATGGCGGTGCGCTCGACCGCATGCTCGGCTGGCGTGATGGCGCGGCCTTCCAGATTCTGCGCCAAGGCCCGCAAACGGGCGGCGACGGCGTCTTCGGGCGGAATGGGACGGTCCAATCCGGTCGACTGTGCCTTGCCCGTATAAGGAAGCAGCGCCCCGGTATTGGCGGCACGACGGGCCCGGTACTCGTCAGGGGTGATCAAGGATTCGTCCAACAAGCGCTTCAGGATGCGGAAGCGTCCGGTGGCGTTGGCCTCGGCGGCGGAAGCGCTGGCCGAAGCGACGGGGAGCATAGGCCCGGAAGCGGCTTGCGGCCGCAGGCCCGCCCCCAAGGGATCGGCGTCACCGAATGGCAGGGGCGGCGCCCCCACCGCCGACGCCCCCGGCGGCTTACCCGATTCGGCGGCGCTGCGCGGCACGTAACGCCCGGTCATCTTGTCGATGGCCGCCATGTTGGCCCGCGCCACGTCCAGAACCGAACGCGGCATCACCACGCCGCCATCGCCTGGCGCCATGATCGAGCCGGGGATGTTGTTGGTGATGATGACCTCATAATATTGCCGCGCCAAGTCGTAGCGCCCCAAACCTTGATAGGCCAAGCCTGCCGCCAGCAAGGCGATGGGATCGCGGGAATTGTAGCGTAGCGCGGTCAGGGCGAAGCGTTCGGCGGTGGTGTAGTCGCCCCGGGTCAAGGCGCTCATGGCGCGGTCGGTGGCGTCGGAATTGACCACGCCTTCCACCGTGTTCTGCGTACCGTTGGGATCGAGCAATGCCTGGCAGCCGGCCAGGACGGCCAGCATGACGGCCGAGGCGGCGCCCCGGCGCAGACGAGAAAGGGTGCTCATCCTTTTCCCCCTAGTGCACTGATGCATTCGTTTTATGGGCCGATGTCGCGCGTAAGGGCCGCATAGGAATTCCAGCCCTAGAATGAAGCCAAGGCGTTCACACTTCCTTAATCGCGGCCCACAGGGCACGATGATATAAGGTTACGACCCTTGGGGACCCCTGATGACCAACACCGAGACTGAGTTGAAGCTGGCGGTTGAGGCACGGGCGTTGAAGCGCGTGCCGCGCCTTGCCGCCATCGCCGCCGTCAAACGGGGCCGCGCGGTGACCCAAGAGCTGCTATCCACCTATTACGACACCCCCGACTTCGCCTTGCGTCAGGCCGGGGTGACATTGCGCCTGCGGCGCAAGGGCCGCGACTGGATTCAAACGGTCAAGGACAGCGGCGCCACCCATTCCGGGTTGTTCGAGCGCCACGAATGGGAAATGGTCCTGGCCCAGCCCAACTTGAACTTGCCCCATTTGCTGGCCACCGGCCTGGATGTGTTCAAGCAGGACGGCATCCATGCACAGCTTCAACCCTTGTTTTCCACCCATGTGCGCCGCACCGTCCACATCCTGGCCGGCGACGGGTGGGACGTGGAACTGGCGCTGGACGACGGCACCCTGAAAACCGCCGAGGCCGAGCAAGCCATCGCCGAGATCGAGTTGGAAATGCGACACGGCCCTGCCCATATCGCCTTCCAACTGGCCGGCGCCATCGCCGCCGCCCTGCCTTGCCGTGTCTCGACCCAGGCCAAGTCGGATCGCGGATACGACCTGCTGACGCAATCGGTTCCACAAGCCATCAAAGCCAAGCCGCTGGCCTTGTCCGCCGACATGAACACGGGGCAGGCCCTGGGCGCCATCGCCCGCGACTGCGTCGGCCATCTCGGCGCCAACCAAGCGGCCATCGACGGCCCCTACGCCGCCGAGGCGGTGCACCAGATGCGGGTGGCGCTGCGTCGGCTGCGCTCGGCCCTGAAGATCTTCAAGAAGCTGCTGGACGAAACCGAGTTGGAAGGCTTGCGCGGCGAGATCCGGTGGCTGCTGGCGCAATTGGGGCCCGCCCGCGACGCCGAGGTGTTCCTGTCCGAGATCGTCGCCCCGGTCCACGCCGACCATCCCGACGCCCCGGCGCTGACCGAGTTGTGGCACGAATTCCAGCGTCGCCGCGATGCCGACCTGGTGGTTGCCCGGGCCGCCACCGCGTCGCCGCGCTTCACCTTGATGCTGCTGGAACTTGGGCGCTGGTCCCTGGCCCCGGCCGCCGAGGACAGCCCCCAAGCCCAGCTTCCCCTGCCTGTCTTCGCCGGCAAGGTGTTGCGACGGCAATGGCGGCGCCTGTTGCTGGCCGGCGGCCGCGACCTCAACCACCTGTCCGCCCACGAATTGCATCAGCTGCGCATCCTGGGCAAGCAATTGCGCTATGGCGGCGAGTTCTTCGCCGGGCTTTATCCCAAGGCCAAGGTCAAGCCGCTGCTTTCCACACTGGCCAGCCTGCAGCAGAACCTGGGCGAGTTGAACGACCTAGCCGTCGCCGCCCCCCGGCTGGCCCGCTCCGGGGCCTCGGCGTCCTGGGGATGGGCCGCCGGCCTGATCTGTGGCTGGCACGAAACCCGGCGGCCGCATTTGATGAAGGCGGCGCGGGCCGACTGGAAAATCCTGCGCAAGGCCAACCCGCCCTGGGATTAATCATCCAGCTTGTGACCGTCCAGTTCGGCCTGCCGTCGCTCTTCTTGCTGCCGGGCCGCCTGCTTTTCCGCCTTTGTGCGGCCAAAGGCGGCGCGGTTGACCTCGGCCTGCTTGCTTTTCTCGTCCCGCACCTTGGCCTTGCGCCAGCGGTTCAGGTTGACCACGTCCGCCATCCGGCACCTCCCTTTCCCGGTCAGAGTATCGCCACCCAACGGCGGCGGAACAGAAAAATGTCGGCGAAATGCAAAAACCCCCTTGCGCCCCCCAAAACCCCCTGTTATATACCCGGCCCTCACGAGGTTGCGGGTGTAGCTCAGTTGGTCAGAGCGCCGGCCTGTCACGCCGGAGGTCGCGGGTTCGAGCCCCGTCACTCGCGCCACCTCGGTGAGAAATCTGATCAAAAAGCCGACGCCGCCCCGACCAGGGCGGCGTCGGCTTTTTTGTGCTTGGCGACAGAAAAATATCGCCCAAGTTTTAGACACAATAACAATTCGCCTATATTTTAAACCGGGAGCCAAGGGTCGCCCAGGCGAGGAATCGGATAAAGCCCATTTCCTGTGCTGAAATTGCCGCCAGACGCCCATGTTTTGACCAACTTGCTTGCGCCCATTTTTCAAGCATCGGCATATATCCATTGTAAATCAATTGATTAGCATGCGGCTGCGCACTTGGCATGGTTGTTGATGGCGCGCGCTCAAACCCCTTGCTGGGGGCCTTGGGTGAGGAGCCAATTCAAATGGAAGTGACACGGTCTGGTGCGGATGTTCTTTTCGTTCTTTTGGGGGCCATCATGGTTTTGGCCATGCATGCCGGTTTCGCCTTCTTGGAAGTGGGAACCGTTCGAAAAAAGAACCAAGTCAACGCCCTGGTGAAGATTCTGACCGACTTCGCGGTCTCGACCCTGGTCTATTTCTTCGTCGGCTATGGCGTCGCCTATGGCATCACCTTCCTGCATCCGGCCGCCGAACTGGTGGGCAAGGGCGACAACGCCAGCTTCGCCGCCAACGGCTACGACCTGGTGAAGTTCTTCTTCCTGGCCACCTTCGCCGCCGCCATTCCGGCCATCATTTCCGGCGGCATCGCCGAACGCGCCAAGTTCTGGCCGCAATTGATCGCCACCTCGATCCTGGTCGGCCTGATCTATCCGGTGACCGAGGGCATGGTGTGGGGCACCCGCCTGGGCTTCCAGGAAATGGTCACCGGATGGTTCGGCGTCCCCTTCCACGATTTCGCCGGCTCGGTGGTGGTGCACGCCTTGGGCGGCTGGATCGCCTTGGGCGCCGTGCTGATGCTGGGGGCGCGGCGCGGCCGCTATCGCAAGGATGGCCGGGTCGTCGCTATCCCGCCGTCCAACATTCCCTTCCTGGCCCTGGGGTCATGGGTCCTGTGCGTCGGCTGGTTCGGCTTCAACGTCATGAGCGCCCAGGCCATCGACGGCATTTCCGGCCTGGTGGCGATGAATTCGCTGATGGCCATGATCGGCGGCATCCTGACCAGCCTGGTCGTCGGCCGCAACGACCCCGGCTTCGTCCATAACGGCGCCCTGGCCGGCCTGGTCGCCGTCTGCGCCGGTTCCGACGTCATGCACCCCATCGGCGCCCTGGTCACTGGCGGCCTGGCCGGCGCCTTGTTCGTCTGGGCTTTCGAGATGTGCCAGGACAAGTGGAAGGTGGACGACGTGCTGGGCGTGTGGGCGCTGCATGGCCTGGGCGGCACCCTGGGCGGCCTGGCCTGCGGCTTGTTCGGCCTGGAGGCCCTGGGCGGCATGGGCGGCGTGAATTTCGGCGCCCAGTTGGTGGGAACGCTGACCGGCATCGCCATCGGCGCCGTCGGCGGCTTGGTGGTCTATGGCTCGCTGCGGTCGGTGATGGGCATCCGCCTGTCCGACGAGGACGAATTCATGGGCGCCGACCTGGCGATCCATCAGATCACCGCCTATCCGGAAGAAGCCACCACCGTCCACGATGACGGCCAGGCCCTGGCGGCGCGTGCCGCCAGCCGCGGGGCGTCCGCCGCCTGAACGAATCGCGGTTTTCCCCCTTGGCGGGGGCGGGTGATGGGGTAAACTGCCCCCAGCCCGCCCCAAACCATCCATGCCGGGGTGCGGTCAAGGGGTGGGGTCGATCTGGTGAACAAGCAGGGAAACGGATGGCTGCCCCCTGTGCGCAGCCGCATGATGGGCGTGATCGTGGCCTTGGGCCTGTTGGTCCCGCAAACCGTCACCAGTTACGAGATCTGGCGCCAGTATGAGACCACCTGCCGCCTGGCCGAACGCAATGTCAACATCCTGGTCGACCTGCTGGCTGGCGAGATTCACCACGACCTGAACGCCGTCGACCAGGTCATCGACCAGACCACCTTGGACATTTCCACCCACGCCGAACGCCCCGCCGCCGAAATGCGGCGCTTCATGCGGGAACGGTCCTTGGGGGTTCCCGCCATCTTCGGCTTGATGGTGGTGGACGCCCAGGGCAACGCCCTGGCGTCGCTGCATGGTTTTTCCCCCCGCCATCAATCCTTCGCCGACCGGATTCGCGCCGATGCCCAAGCCAGCGGTCGGCCGTTCCATATCGGCGCCCCCCTGCCCGACCCCTTCGACGGGACCCTGGTTGTTCCCTTCGCCCGTTTCCGCCATACAGCCCAAGGAGAGATCGACGGGCTGACCATCGCCTCGATGTCGGTCCAGTACTTCCGAGATCGTTTCCTGCAGATCAAGTCGCTGCCGCACATCACCCTGACCCTGGCCCATGTAGACGGCACCATCCTGGCGCAGACCCCCGAGAACGACGGCACCAGCCTGGCGACCTTGCCCGAGTTTCAGCCCCATGCCGCCGACAGTGGCCTGGTCTTCGACGATTCCTCGGCCGGCTCATCTCGCATGGTCGCCTATCGGACGCTGCGCCCCTTTGCCCTGCGGCTGACCGTGTCGGTGGATTTCGACGAATTGCTGGGACCGTGGCGCAGCAACGCCCTGCGACTGGTGCTGGCCGACCTGGTCATCACCTTACTGTTGATCCTGGCCCTGCGGCAATGGTGGCGCGGCTGGCAGCGCGAGGCCGCCCGGCTGCAATCCCAAAAAGACGAGGAACTGTCGCTCAGCATGGCCCGCTTCGCCCTGAGCAACAGCGCCGACATGGTGGTGTTCAGCGACGAAATGGGCGTCATCACCTATGCCAACCAAAGCGCCCATGACATATTGGGTTATGATCCGGAAGGGTTGGTGGGATTGCATGTGGCCGACATCGACCCAGCCTTCCACCCCTCGCAATGGCCGGCCAAGACCGACGAACTGCGACAGGCGGGAACCTTTAGGTTCGAAGCCGAATTGCGCGGCAAGCACGGCGACGTCATCCCCGCCGAGGTGGCGGTCAGCCTGTTCCACTGGAACGGTCGCGACTTCGCCTGCGCCATCATCCGCGACATGGCGGAACGCAAGCAGGCCGAGGCCATGCTGGCCGAGCGCACCCGCCGCCTGGAAGCGTCCAACACCGAATTGGAACAATTCGCCTATGTGGCCAGCCACGACCTGCGCGAACCGTTGCGCATGGTCAACGCCTTCGTCGGCCTGCTGGAACGCCGCTATGGCGACCAATTGGACGCGGAAGGGCGCGATTATGTGACCTTCGCCCGCGACGGCGCCCAACGCATGGATCGCCTGATCCTGGATTTGCTGGAATATTCCCGTGTCGGCGCCGAGTCGCGGCCGCTGGGCGTCATCGACCTGACCCATTCCGCCGAAGCGGCGCGGCACGATTTGTCGATGGCGGCGGCTGAAAGCGGAGCCCTGCTGGAGATGCCCGTGCAATGGCCCATGGTGTGGGGCGACCAGGGGGAACTGACCCGATTGCTGGTCAACCTGATCGGCAACGCGCTGAAGTACCGCCACCCCGACCGCACCCCCAAGATCCGGCTGGCGGTGGAAACCGGCGACGGAATCGCCACCATTCGGGTGGAAGACAACGGCATCGGCATCTCGCCGCAATATTTCGACCGCATCTTCCGCATCTTCCAACGCCTTCACGGCCGCGAACGCTATGAAGGCACCGGCATCGGCCTGGCCATCTGCAAGAAGATCGTCGAACGCCATGGCGGGCGCATCTGGCTGGCTTCGGTTCCCGACCAGGGAACCACCTTCTTCTTCACGCTGCGTCTGGCAACAGCGCACTGACGAAGGCGACGATGGCCTGGGCCACCTGGTCCGGCTGATCCTTCTGCGGCGAATGCCCGCATTGGGCCAAGACCAGCGTCCGGGCGCCGCCCGGCACCAAGTCGCGGATGACGGTCACCTGTTCCAGGCTGGCATATTCGTCGTCTTCCCCTTGGATCACCAGCACCGGCACCCGGATGGCGGCCAGGAAATCACGGATGTGCCAGCGCTTGAATTCGGGGCGCAGCCAGGTGTCGTTCCAGCCATGGAAGGCGCAATCCACGTTGTCGCCGTGGTAACGCGCCAATTTTTCCCGCATGTCGGTTCGCCGCCAAATCTCGGCGACCTTGGCGATGGCGTCCACGCACAAATCCTCGACGAAGGAATGCGGCGCCATGGCGACCAATCCCAGGATGCGGGGGTCGGCCGGCTGTCTGCGGCCTTCGTCGCCCGCCGCCACCAAGGCGATGGTGCCGCCGTCGGAATGGCCGACCAGGATGGCCTTGTCGATGCCGGCATGGTCCAGCACCGCCGGCAGATGCAGGCAGCCTTCCTGGTTCAGGTAGTCCACCGGACGCGGCAGGCGGACCGGATCCGAGCCGCCATAACCGGCACGGGAATAGACCAAGGCCGGCAATCCCAGCGCCTGGGCGACCCGGTCGGGGAAATCCCGCCACTGGGCCACCGAGCCCAAACCTTCATGCAGGAACACCAAAACCGGACGGCCGGATAGGGCTTGCCCGATCCAGCGACATTCCAAACGTGAACCGTTGACCACCAGCATCAGCGGACGACCACGTCCTGGCCTTCCACATTGCCATAGATGCGTTGCAGCAGACCCTTCAAGGTTCTGACCTCGTCCTCGCTCATGCCGGCGATGGCGGCGCTTTCCCATTGCAGGGCCTTGGGCACGATGGCTTCCGCCATGCGACGGCCGTCCTTGGACAGGGTGATCAGCACGGCGCGGGCGTCCTCGCCCGAACGGCGGCGGTTGACCAGGCCGGCCCGGTCCATGGACGCGGTGATGCGCGACAGCGTCGACAACTCGATGGCGGTGATGCGCGACAGGTCGCCCAGGCGTTGTTCGCCCTCGTCCAGCAAGGCCGACATCACCCGCCACATGGGAAGCGTGATGCCGAAACGGTCAAGCTCTCGCGAAAAGGTGTTCGAAAACGACACCCCTGCACGGTTTACGAGATACGGGACATAGTCCCCCAGTTGGAAGCGCACGGTTTTTCTCCTCCCTGGACACCCTCTTTTGTTTATCGGGGCGTTCCAATTTCAGTGGTTCCATGATTTCCACCACGCCCTTGATGTCAAGAGAGATTGTCCCCGCCATACGAAGGAGTCATGCTGCAAGCCTTGTTCTTCCATGGAGAAAACCATGACATCCGCCCTGTTTTCCTTGGCCCAGCCGATGGTTCCCATCTTGGGCCAGGACAGTGTCTATCCGGTGCGCCGGGTGTTCTGCGTCGGCCGCAACTATGCCGGCCACGCCCGCGAGATGGGGTCCGACCCCAACCGCGAACCCCCCTTCTATTTCAGCAAAAGCGCCGATTCGCTGGTTCCGGGGGGCGGAGCCATCCCCTATGCGCCCGGCACCGCCAACCTGCATCACGAAATCGAACTGGTGGTGGCCTTGGGCAGGCCGGTTTTCCAGGCCAGTGTTGAAGACGCGGCGCAGGCGGTGTTCGGCCATGCGGTCGGCCTGGACATGACGCGGCGCGACCTGCAAAACGCCGCCAAGGATATCGGCCGGCCTTGGGACCTGGGCAAGTCGTTCGAGTTTTCCGCCCCCATCACCGCCCTGGTGCCGTCCGCCACCCCCATGGGATCAGGCCGGATCAGCCTGGAGGTGAACGGCCAGATGCGGCAACAAGGTGACCTTGCCGACATGATCTGGTCGGTGCCGGAAGTCATCGCCCACCTGTCCCATTACTACCATCTGGGCTTGGGCGACCTGATCTATACCGGAACCCCGGAAGGGGTGTCGGCGGTCAAGCCCGGCGACACCTTGGTGGGCCGCGTCGACGGCCTGCCCGAATTGGTGGTGACCATCGACCCCGCCGGCTGACATGAAAAAAACGGCCCTTCCAGCGGAAGGGCCGTCGCAGTTTCGGCATCTGTCCCCAACTTACTTCTTGTGAATCGCGTTCCAGGTCTCGTTCAACTCGCGCTCGGCGTCGAAGGCGCCTTGCGGCAGTTTGTGGGCGACGCCCTTGTGGCAGTCGATGCAGGTCTTGCCCTCTTCCATGGCCTCGTCGTGACGGGCCTGGGCGCGTTTTTGCTGGCGCGACAGGTCGAAAGCGTCGAAGGTGTGGCAGTTTCGGCATTCCCGCGAATCGGTCGCCTTCATGCGTTCCCATTCGTGCTTGGCCAGTTCCAAGCGCTTGGCTTCGAACTTCTCGCGGGTGTCGATGGTGCCCAGAACCTTGTGCAGCACTTCGTTGGACGCCTGGATCTTGCGCTTGATCTTGTAGATCCAGGGCTTCG
>JAIWOG010000182.1 GCA_020217035.1 Magnetospirillum sp.
GCACGTGGCAATCCGGGCAGGTGGCGCGCACGCCCGAGCGGTTCTGGTCGTGGATGGTGCCCCGGTATTCGCGATAGACGTTGGCCTCCATCTCGTGACACGAGATGCAGAACGCTTCGGTGTTGGTCAACTCCATCGTCCAGTTGAAGCCGCCCCAGAAGACGACGCCCGAGAGGAAGCCGACGACCAGGATGGCCCCCAGCGACCAGCGCGAGGTCGGCCGGCGCAGCAGCCCCCAGGCTTGGCACAGCAGGCTGGGCTGCTTGCCTTCGGGTTGGTTTTCGTTGGTCATGGCCCCTGTCCTTTCCTCACCGGCCGGTGACGGCGGGCTTGAACACGTTGTCCACCAGCGGCTTGGCGTCCACCTGCGCCACGTGACACTGCAGGCAGAAATACCGGTTGCCGTTCACATTGTCCTGGCGCACCCCGTTACGGTCGATGTAGTGCAGGTCGGAAATCTTCGGCGCCTTTTCCTGGTCGGAATAGGGCCATTCGTGGCAACGCAGGCACTGGTTGACCTTCAGGTCGATCTCGTACTTGCTGGTGTCGTGGGGCACCAGGGGCGGCTGCTGGCGGTAAGCCCGCTCGTGCTTGACGCCGTCCTGGACCTTGTAGGTGTCCGGCGCCTTGTCTGCGGCGCTGACCGGCGTGTCGCGCAGGGCCTTGACTTCGGCGGCGACCACGCCGCCACCCATCCCGAATACCGAGCCCAGGACCATACCCAGGGCGACGGTCATGGCCATGATTTTGTGTTTCACAGCATTTTCTCCCCTTGCAGAACCTTCTTTGCCGGTCCGCGGACGCTGGCGCCCGCACCGTCATGGAAACGTGTGGTGAAGATGAAGACGTCCTTGGCGCAGACGTCGACGCAGCGCCCGCAATTGGAACAATCACCGGACAGGATCAGCGGGCCGATTCCGTTCTTGGCCCCGCGCAACGCCGGGGTGATGACCTGGCGTTCGGGGCAGACGGCGAAGCAATCCATGCAATTGTCGCAGGCATCGCGGTTCACCGCCGACACCCGGACTACCCCCTTGGCGCCGACCAGCGCGTAGAAGGCGCCCACCGGGCACAGATGCCCGCACCAGCCGCGCGACGCCACGCCAAGGTCGAACAACAGCACGGCGATGGTGATGGAAAGCGCCGCTCCGCCGCCGAACAGCGTCCCGGTGACCAGGGCGCGATGCAACATGGTGACCGGGTTGACCGCTTCCCAGACGATGGTGCCGGTAGCCGCCGAGCCCGCCAGCACGCCGCCCAGGATCAACAGCCGCAAGCGGCGGTCCATGGGATAGGCATCCTTCAGCCCGAAACGGGTGCGCACCCAGGCGGCGAAATCGGTGATAACGTTGACCGGACAGGCCCAGCCGCAAAAGCTGCGCCCACCCACCAGGGCGTAGGCCGCCAGCACGATGGCGGCGCCGACCAAGCCACTGGTTTCCATGACATGGCCGGCCAGCAGGGATTGCAGCGCCATCATGGGATCGGTCAGCGGCAGCACGTCCAGCGTCATGCTGGATGCGAATGTGCCCTTGGTGATCCACACGCCCCATAAGGGACCGGTCAGGAACACCGCCAGGAAGCCCGCCTGGACCAGCCGGCGCAGGATCAGCCATTTGTGAGCGGCCAGCCAGCCGTCGCGGCGCAGCCGGTCCAGGCCGGGGCGGCGCTTTTCGCGCACTGGTGCATGGCGCGGCTCGCGCACCGGGCTCATGGCTTGAACTCCTTGAAGCCGCCGCCAGGCAGACGCTCGGGAGCGGGGCCTTCCGGCATGCGGTCGGGCAGGTCGATGATGCCGTCGATCAGGGACTTGCCGGCCTTTTCCTTTTCTTCCCATCCCAGGCGGTAATGGGCGCCCAGCACGCCGACCGCCAGGGCCGGGGGCAACACCTTGATGGCAGCCTCTTCCAGCACGCAGGCTTTCTCGCATTTGCCGCAGCCGGTGCATTTGTCGGTATGCACGGTGGGAATGAACACCGCAT
Source organism: Magnetospirillum sp. (assembly GCA_020217035.1). GTDB lineage: Bacteria > Pseudomonadota > Alphaproteobacteria > Rhodospirillales > Magnetospirillaceae > Magnetospirillum. The sequence goes on from JAIWOG010000182.1 coordinate 1,983, forward strand.
GCTTGCCGGTGCGTTCGTTGTGGTGACGTTCCAGGGTGATGGCTTGATCGATCAGCGGGCAGACCCGGTAACAGACGTCGCAGCGCAGGCCCAGGAAGTTCAGGCAGGTTTCCTGGCCGACCAGCACGGCGACGCCCATCTTGGCCGCCTTGATGTCGGTCAGCGACTTATCCAGCGCCCCGGTGGGGCAGGCGACGACGCACGGGATGTCCTCGCACATTTCACACGGCACCGTGCGGGCATTGAAGAAGGGGGTGCCCACCGGCTGACCGTCGGCGGCTTCCGCCAGTTTCAGGGTGTTGTAGGGGCAATCGCGCACGCAAAGGCCACAGCGCACGCAGGCCGACAAAAACTCCGCGTCGTCGATGGCGCCGGGCGGACGCAAGGCCACCGCCTCGGCCCGCCGTCGCGCCGGAACCGCCAGCAAGGCCGCCACCAAGCCGGCACCGCACGCTGCCCGGAAAGCTCCGGACAGCATGTGGCGACGGGTCATGGCAGGGGCTTGCCGGCTTTCCATGGCGCTTGTCCTTAAGCCTTGGCGACCTTGACGGCGCACTTCTTGAAGTCCGTTTCCTTGGAAATCGGACACGTGGCGTCCAGCGTCAGCTTGTTGACCAGGATGCTTTCATCGAAGAACGGCACGAAGACCAGACCTTCCGGCGGCTTGTTGCGGCCGCGGGTGTCCAGACGCAGGCTGATTTCGCCGCGGCGGCTGGCCACCTTGACCACGTCGCCATTCCGCAGGTTGCGCTTCTTGGCGTCGTTGGGATGCATGAAGCACACCGCGTTGGGCACCGCCTTGTGCAGTTCCGGCACGCGCCGGGTCATCGACCCGGAATGCCAGTGTTCCAGCACGCGGCCGGTGCACAGCCACAGGTCGTATTCGGCATCCGGCATCTCCGGCGGATCCTGGTACGGCAGGCCGATGATGAAGGCGCGGCCATCGGGACGGCCATAGAACTTGACGCCCTCGCCCGCCTTCACATAGGGGTCATAGCCTTCACGGTAACGCCACAGGGTTTCCTTGCCGTCCACCACCGGCCACCTGAGGCCGCGAGACTTGTGATAGAGCTCGAAATCCCCCAGATCGTGGGCGTGGCCACGGCCGAACTGGGCGTATTCCTCGAACAGGCCCTTCTGCACGTAGAAGCCGAATGCCTTGGATTCGTCGTTTTCGAAGCCGGCCTGCAACTCGGACAGCGGGAACTTGTTGACCTGGCCGTTGGCATAAAGCACGTCGAACAGGGTCTTGCCCTTGTATTGCGGTGCCTTGTCCAGCAATTCGGCGGGCCACACCTCTTCCATCTTGAAGCGCTTCGAGAATTCCATCACCTGCCAGACGTCCGAGCGGGCCTCGCCCGGGGCCTTGACCTGCTGGCGCCAGAACTGGGTGCGGCGTTCGGCGTTGCCATAGCCGCCTTCCTTTTCCATCCACATGGCGGTGGGCAGGATCAGGTCGGCCGACAGCGCGGTGACGGTGGGATAGGGGTCCGAGACGACGACGAAGGCTTCCGGGTTGCGATAGCCGGGATAGCCCTCCTCGTTCATGTTGGGCGCCGTCTGCATATTGTTGGTGCACTGCACCCAATAGGCGTTCAGCTTGCCGTCCTTCAGCATGCGGTGTTGCAGCACCGCATGATAGCCGACCTTCGGATTGATGGTGCCGGGCGGCAGTTTCCAGATCTTCTCGGCGAACTCGCGGTGCTTGTCGTTCATCACCACCATGTCGGCGGGCAGACGGTGGGCGAAGGTGCCCACTTCACGCGCCGTGCCGCAAGCCGAGGGCTGGCCGGTCAGCGAGAACGGGCCGTTGCCCGGTTCCGAGATCTTGCCCACCAGCAGGTGGACGTTGTAGATCATGTTGTTGACCCAGGTGCCGCGGGTGTGCTGGTTGAACCCCATGGTCCAGAACGACACCACTTTCTTGTTGGGGTCGGCGTACAGCTTGGCCAGTTCGATCAGCTTGGCTTCCGGCACGCCGGACAGCTTGGACACCTTTTCCACGGTGTATTCGGCGACGATGGCCTTGAACTCGTCGAACGACGAATTGTCCATCTTGTTGGGGTCGCCCTTGCCGTAGCCGTTGTTCTGCGGCTCCTGCTCCAGCTTGTGGGTGGGGCGCAGACCGAAGCCGATGTCGGTGACGCCCTTCTTGAAGGTCACCGCCTTGTCGACGAACGCCTTGTTCACCGCGCCGTTCTGGATGATGTAGTTGCAGATGAAGTTCAGGATGGCCAGGTCGGTGTTGGGCACGAAGACCATGCCGTTATCGGCCAGGTCGAAGCTTTTGTGTTCATAGGTGGACAGCACCGCCACCTTGCAGCCCTCGTGGGTCAGCCGCCGATCGGTCAGGCGCGACCACAAGATGGGGTGCATCTCGGCCATGTTGCTGCCCCACAGCACGAAGGCGTCGGCCTGCTCGATGTCGTCATAGCAGCCCATGGGCTCGTCCATGTTGAACGTGCGCATGAAGCCGGTGACCGCCGAGGCCATGCAATGCCGGGCGTTGGGGTCCAGGTTGTTGGAACGGAATCCGGCCTTCATCAGCTTGGCCGCCGCGTAGCCTTCCCAGATGGTCCACTGGCCGGAACCGAACATGCCGATGCGGGTGACGCCGTCGGGCTTCTTCAGCTGTTCCTTCCACTTCTCGGCCATGATGTCGAAGGCCTGGTCCCAGGTGATGGGCGTGAAGTCACCGTTCTTGTCGAACTTGCCGTTCTTCATGCGCAACAGCGGCTGGGTCAGGCGGTCCTGGCCGTACATGATCTTGGACAGGAAATAGCCCTTGATGCAGTTCAGGCCCCGGTTGACCGGGGCGTCGGGATCGCCTTGGGTGGCGACCACGCGGCCGTCCTGGACGCCGACCAGGACGCCGCAGCCGGTCCCGCAGAAGCGGCACACGCCCTTGTCCCAACGGATGTTGGCCTTGGCCGGCTGCGCCGCCGCCGGCAACGAGATGCCCGCGGCCGCAGCGGTGGCGGCGGCGGCGTTGGCCTTGATGAAGTCGCGCCGGTTCAGGCTCATGGAACGATCTCCCCTTCCAAATCCTTGTCGAAATGGTGATAGACGAGGGCGACCGAGAGGACGCCGTCGATGTCATGGAAACTGGTGATGATGGAGCCGGCCCATTGGCCCTCGGCGTCTTCGACGACGACCACCAGCTTGCCGTCATCGGTCATGGTGTGGACCTCGACGCCGGGCCTGGCTTCCAGTTCGGCCCGGATTTGCTGCCGCCGCGCCGGCACCACGTGGACCAGCACGCCACAGATGTTCTCGACAGTGGGCCGCATCGCTTGATGCTCGTGCTCGACGAAAGTGCCTAGGCGCATGGGGTGCTACCTCCGATTTCCGCCCGCGTCAGGGACAGCGCCCCGACCGGACAGACGTTCAAGCAGTCGCCGCAACCGGTGCAGGCGGCGGCGTCGATGGTGGGAAGCCCCCTGCCGCCCAGCATGGGGCGGATCCTCAGGGCGCCGGGTTCGCACGGATCGACACAGGACGCGCAGGTGATCCCCCGCACCGCCAGGCAGCCTTCGCCCAACGCCGCCACCTGCGGTCCTTGGGGGACCGGATCCTGGGCCGGGGAAAGGCGCCGGAACAAGGCGCGACGGGATAGTTCTTGCGACATGGAACGCGTCTCGACGAACCGGCCATCCAGGTTCGGATGACCTAAGACGACACAGTGGACCCACACGTCCGAAACGCATTTGATTTTGGTCAAGATGACCACACGGAACCCAGGGTTATTCCCCAGCCGCTTACTTGGTTATTCAAATATCAGGAATATCTTGATTAGCGGGTCAACCCTGACCGCGCAAGTAGCCGTCGGCCAGCATGGCGCGGAACTGGTCGGCCGGGACCGGTCGCGAATAATAGAAGCCCTGCACGGTGTCGCAGCCGTTGTTCTTCAAAAACTGTATATGGGCTTCGATCTCGCAGCCTTCGGCCACCACTTCCAGATTGAGGCCGCGCGACAACCCGATGATGGCGCGGGCGATTTCCGCCGTCTTGGGATTGCGGTCGACGTCGGCGATGAAGGCGCGGTCGATCTTGAGCGTGGTGATCGGGAATCGCCCCAAATAGGACAGGGACGAATAGCCGGTGCCGAAATCGTCGATGGACAAACCCAATCCCAAATCGCGCAGCGCGGTCATCTTGCGCACGGCGACCTCGACGTCGTTCATCAACATGCTTTCGGTGATTTCCAGTTCCAGCCACTTGGGGTCCAGGCGGGTTTCCGCCAACACCCCGGTGACGATGTCCAGCAGGCCGCGGGACTTGAACTGACGGGCCGAAACGTTGACCGACACCTTGACGGTGGAAAGCCCCTGGTCCTGCCATTCGCGCAATTGTTGGCACGAGCGGCGCAGCACCCAGGTGCCGATCTGTTCGATCAGGCCGGTTTCCTCGGCCACCGGGATGAACTCGCCGGGATTGACCATGCCGCGATCGGGATCGATCCAGCGGATCAGCGATTCGGCGCCGACGATGCGGTTGTTTTCCGCCGACACCTTGGGCTGGTAGAAGACGACGAATTCCTCGTTGGCCAAGGCGCGGCGCATGCGGGCTTCCAGGTCCAGACGCGACTTGGCCTTGTTGTTCATGTCCTTGGAAAAGAACTGGTAATTGTTGCGGCCCGACACCTTGGCGTGATGCAGGGCATTTTCCGCCCGCTTGATCAAGGCGGCGCCGTCGGCCGCGTCCTGGGGATAAAGGGCGATGCCGATGGAAAAGGTCACCACCACTTCCTGGCCGTCGATGGCGAAGGGTTCCTTGACCGCCGCCAGAACCTTCTCGGCGACGATGACGCTGTCGTCGACTCCGGCGATGGTCATCACCAGGGCGAATTTGTCGCCGTCCAGACGCACGGCGGTGTCGGTCTCGCGGATGCACTGACGCAGGCGGCGGGCGACCTCGGTCAGCAAATGGTCGCCGGCGGCGTGGCCCAGCGCGTCGTTGACCAGGGTGAAGCGGTCCAGCCCCATCATCAGCAAGGCCACCGAGCCGCCGATCCGGTTGACCTGCAACACCGCCCGCTCGACGCGGTCGACGAAGATGTCGCGGTTGGGCAACCCGGTCAAAGCGTCGTGGCCGAACCGGCCGGCGGCGTCGGCCACCCCGGCGGGATGCAGGATGGCCAGGCGGTGGCTGCCGTCGTCCAGGGTGGTGACGGACGCCTCGACGCCCAACAAGGTGCCGTCGCCGCGCCGCATCTCGCCCTGCCAGCGGGAGCCGGCGGCCAAAGCCTGGCGGATTTGGGCGTTTGCTTCCGCCGCCCGCTCTGATCCGCCCCCCAGGAAATCGACGCCGTGGTGCCCGGACAGCGATTCGAAGGCCGGGTTGACCCGAACTGGCACGCCAGCCCCGTCGGCGATGACCACGGCATCGCGGATGGTGTGCAAGATGGCATCAAGTACGAGCTGGTGGTCGCTCATTGTTCCCCCACGGAAGGCAGCCCATTTTCACCATGTGCGACAAAAGCGCAATCGCCTTGTGCGGCAGCAGGGGTTGAGCGGGCCGGACGCTCGTGCCATGGTTGACACATGAGCCAGCTTCTGTTCGCCACCACCCCCCTGGACCGGGCCGCCGCGTTGCGGCGCGACCCTGTCCGACTTCAGTCCTTGCGCCACGGCCCCGACGCCCTGGTCGCCTGCTTCTGGCACGATCTGGCGCTGCTGCGCGACGACCGCGCCTTGCTGGCCCATGGCAACGAGGCGGCGCGGCTGATGGAACTGGCCAGCCATGTGGTGTTCCTGGGCTTGCTGGAAAACCGCCCGGTCTTCGCCCTCGACCTGGGCAAGATGGCGGCGGAAGCCGATGGGTCGCCGCCGCAATGGGAAGCGGGTGCCGTCTGGGGCGAGTTGCGGGCCATAGGCCCCACGCTGCCGCCCGAGGATTCCACCATCCTGGCCACCGGCCGCGCCCTGGTGAACTGGCACCGCACCCATACGTTCTGCGGCCGTTGCGGCGGCCCCACCGAATCCCGCGAAGGCGGCCATGTGCGCACCTGCCTGGACCAGAGCTGCGGCGCCAGCCATTACCCGCGCACCGACAACGCGGTGATCATGCTGGTCGCCGACGGCGACAAGGTGCTGCTGCACCGCCAGCCCAGTTGGCCCACCGGCATGTGGTCGATCCTGGCCGGCTTCGTCGAGCCCGGCGAAACCTTCGAACACGCGGTGGCGCGGGAAACCTACGAGGAAACCGGCATCCTGGTGGACGACATCCGTTACGTGGCCAGCCAACCCTGGCCCTTCCCGGCCTCGCTGATGGTCGGATTCACCGCCCGGGCCACGGGCGGGGAATTGGTGGTCGACCGGCACGAACTGGAAGACGCCCGCTGGTTCAGCCGTGCCGACATCGCCGCTGGGTTCAGCGACGCCCACCGCGCCGATGGCAGCGGCCGCCCCTATCTGGCGCGGCCCGGCTCCATCGCCCGCATGATGCTGGACCAATGGCTGAGGGGATAAATCCCTCGGCTACATCTTGCGGACTTCCGACAAGAAGCGATTCAGCCCATCGGTCAAAGCGTGGGAATCCTCGGCCAGATGGTCGGCGGCGTCCTGCACCTCGCGGGCGGATGTCCCGGTGTGGCTGGCCGCTTCCGCCACCGTGCCGATATGGCGGCCCACTTCCTGGGCGCCTGCCGCCGCCTCGGCGACCGAGCGGGCGATTTCGTTGGTGGCTGCCCCTTGTTCCTCGACCGCGGCGGCGATCGATCCGGCGATCTCGTTCATCCGGCTGATGGTACGGCCGATGTCGCCGATGGCGTCCACCACCTGGCCGGTGGTGCCCTGGATGGCGCCGATCTGGCTGGTGATCTCGTCGGTGGCCTTGGCGGTCTGGTTGGCCAGGTGCTTGACCTCGTTGGCGACCACCGCGAAGCCCTTGCCAGCCTCGCCAGCACGCGCCGCCTCGATGGTGGCGTTCAGCGCCAACAGGTTGGTTTGCGCGGCGATGGTGTTGATCAATCCCACCACTTGGCCGATGCGGCTGGCCGCTTCCGACAGCCCGCGCACCACGTTGTCGGTGCGTTCAGCCGCCTGCACCGCGTCCTGGGCGATGGTGGTGGACTGCGCCACCTGACGGGTGATCTCGCCGATCGAGGCGTTCAGTTCCTCGGCGGCGGCAGCCACGGTTTCCACATTGGCCGAAGTCTGTTCCACCGCGCTGGCCACCATGGCGGTCTCGGCGCTGGTGTGGTCGGCGGTTTGGGTCATGGACGACGCGGTGGCCCGCATCTGGGCGGCAGCGGCGTTCACCGCCTGGGCGGCGGTGGAAACGCCGGCTTCCAGTTCGTCGGCCAACCGCGCCAAGGTGCTGCGGCGGTCGATCTCGGCCTGGCGGCGGACCTCTTCTTGCTCCTCGCGCATTTTGCCCATGGCGATGGCGTTGTCGCGGAACACCATGACCGAACGGGCCATTTCGCCGATTTCATCCTTGCGGCCGATACCCTTGGGCATGGCGCCGGTGTCGCCGTCGGCCAGCTTGTGCATGGTGCCGGTGATGTTAGACATGGCGCTCACCATGCCGGTGCCCACCATGTAGGAAACCATCAGCACGATGGAGACGATCACCACCACGCCGGCGCCCTGGTTGACCAGTTCAGCCTTGAAGGCGGCGTCCACGTCGTCCACGTAGATGCCCGAGCCGACCACCCAGCCCCACTCCTCGACGCCTTGGACGTAAGAGATCTTTTCCACCGGCGCCTCGTGGCCCGGCTTGGGCCACAGGTAATCGACGAAACCGGCCTTGCGTTCGCGCACCGTGCGGGCGAACTCGACGAAGATGGCCTTGCCGTTGCCATCCTTCAGATTTGAGAGGTCCTTGCCGTTCAGTTCCGGCTTGATGGGATGCATGACCACGACCGAATTGAGGTCGTTGATCCAGAAATATTCATTGCCGCCGTAACGCAGGGCCTGCAATGCCTCCTTGGCAGCCTGCTTGGCGTCGTCCTCCATCAGGGTGCCGGCATTGGACAACTCGACGTAATGCTTGACCAGGGCGGTGGCGGTTTC
>JAIWOG010000183.1 GCA_020217035.1 Magnetospirillum sp.
GACGATATGCTGGGTTTTCAGCCGTCGCGCCTCGATCATCTCGGATCGCAGGTTGACCAGGCTAAGACCGATCAGCACCACCATGCCGACCAACGAGACGCCAAGGATCAGCAAAATCTTGGCGCGAAAACGCCAGTTATCGATGAACATGCAGAACCCCAATGTTCAAAGTTATTAGTTTAATTCTTGATTACCCCATCTTTGCAAATATTATTGCGACACCTTTGCCCCTGGGGTCAACGCCCATATCGGGAATTATGCTTTTAGCTAGTAATCATCCATGGTGGATGGCGAACTCGCCCCGCTTCCGGTCAGGATAATCAATTTCTAATCTATCAACATGAAAGATGAAAGGCGTCCCCGCCTTACGGCGGAAACGCCTTTCATGAAACCGCCAGGGCGGCCTTTCCTTGCCGCGGCGCCTCACATCTTGCGGACTTCCCCCAGGAAACTGGCCAGACCCGCGCTGAGGGTGCGGGCGTCCTCGGCCAGATGGTCGGACGCCGTCAGCATGTCGCGGGCAGCGACGCCAGTGCGGTCGGCAGCCTGGGCCACCTCGCCCATATGGGACCCCACATCCTGGACACCCTGCGACGCCTCGCCGACCGAACGGGCGATTTCCTGGGTGGCCATGCCTTGCTGTTCCACCGCCACGGCGATGGAATCGGATATCTCGGACATCTTGTCGATGGTGCGGCCAATGCCCGAGATGGCGGTGACCACCTGGTCGGTATTGTTCTGGATGGCGTTGATCTGCAGCGTTATCTCGCCCGTCGCCTTGGCCGTCTGGTTGGCCAGACTTTTTACCTCGCCGGCGACGACCGCGAAGCCTTTTCCGGCTTCGCCCGCCCTGGCCGCCTCGATGGTGGCGTTCAGCGCCAACAGGTTGGTTTGCGCCGCGATGGTGTTGATCAACCCCACCACTTCGCCGATGCGGGCCGCCGACTCGGTCAGGCCGCGCACCACCACGTCGGTGCGTTCCGCCGCCTGCACCGCTTCGCGGGCGATGTCGGCGGATTGACGGACTTGACGGGAAATCTCGCCGATCGAGGCATTCAGTTCCTCGGCGGCGGCGGCCACGGTCTCGACGTTGCCCGCCGTCTGGTCGACGGCGCTCACCACGATGGCGGTTTCGCTGGCGGCGTGTTCCGCCTCTTCCGTCAAGCCCTGGGCGGCGCCTCGCATTTGTTGGGCGGCGGCATTGACAGCTTGTGCCGCCGCCGACACCCCGGCCTCCAACTCGTCGGCCAGCCCGGCCAGAACCCGACGCCGATCGTTTTCGGCCTGAAGCCGCGCTGCTTCTTGTTGCTCCCGCATCGCCTGCATGGCCACCGCGTTGTCGCGAAACACCACAACAGTGCGGGCCATGTCGCCAATTTCGTCGCGCCTGCCCTGCCCGGCCGGTTCGATGGTCACGTCGCCATCGGCCAGGGCATGCATGCTTTTGGTCAAGCGGGCCATGGCGCCGACCATGGTCGAGCCGATCCAATAGGACAAGGCCAAGGCCAGGACCAAGATCACCACCACGCGCACGCCCTGTTCCACCAGTTCCTTGCGGAAGGCGACGTCCACGTCGTCCACGTAAACCCCGGTGCCGACGATCCAGCCCCAATCGGGCACACCCTGCACATAGGCGACCTTGCCCACCGGTTCGGTGGTTCCCGGCTTGGGCCACAGATAATCGACGAAGCCGGCGCCGTCCTTGGCCACCACGTCGGTCATCGCCACGAACACTGCCTTGCCCGCAGGATCGGCGATGGTCGACAGATCCTTGCCGTTCAGTTCCTGGTTGATGGGGTCCATCACCATTTTGTTGGCGGTGTCGGTGATCCAGAAATAGGAATTGTCGCCATAGCGCAGCACCGCCATCGCTTCCAGCGCCGCCTTCTTGGCGTCGTCTTCCATCATGGTGCCGAAATTGGCCTGTTCGACGAAATGCCCGACCATGGAGGCCGCCGTCTGCACCAGGTTCTGGGTCTTCAGCCTTCTGGCCTCCATCATCTCGGATTTCAGGTTGACCAGGGCCATTCCCACCAAGATGGCCATGCCAAAGGCCGACAAGACCAAGATCAGCATGATCTTGCTGCGGAATTTCAGGTTGTCCAACACCATGTCTTCCTCGTGCGCCGTTTCCTGTCTTGGGCTTTTTCATCCCATTAAAAACAAGTGTTCGTTTTTTATAGACGGCCGGTCAAGCCTAAATCCAGACTTTTCCGCACAGGATTGACCATCATTGCCAGGCCAGCAAAAAGGGCCGCCGATTTCTCGGCGGCCCTTTCAGTGAAATCCAGAAGCCGGATCAGCGCGGCAGGGTGCTGCTTCCCATCAGGAACTCGTCCACCGCACGGGCCGCCTGACGGCCTTCGCGGATGGCCCACACCACCAGGCTTTGGCCGCGACGGATGTCGCCGGCGGCGAACACCTTGGGGTTCGAGGTCTGGTACTTGACGGTGTCGGCCAAGACGTTGCCGCGACCGTCCTTTTCCAGGCCCAGGCCGTCCACCAGACCTTCGTGCACCGGATGGACGAAGCCCATGGCCAGCAACACCAGATCGGCTTCCAGGGTGAATTCGGTGCCGGGCACCGGCTGGAACTTGTCGTCCACCTGCACGCAGTTCAGGCCCTTCAGCACGCCGCCTTCGCCGAAGAAGGATTGCGTCGCCACCGACCAGCGCCGTTCGCAGCCTTCGTCGTGGGACGACGAGGTGCGCAGCTTGTTCGGCCATTTCGGCCAAGTCACCAGCTTGTCTTCCATCACCGGCGGCTTGCCCATGATTTCGATCTGGGTGATGGACGCGGCGCCTTGGCGGTTCGAGGTGCCGACGCAATCGGCGCCGGTGTCGCCACCACCGATGACCACCACCTTCTTGCCCGTGGCCAGGATGTCGGCGGCGTCGAAAGCCTCGCCCGAGACCCGGCGGTTCTGCTGGGTCAGGAAGTCCATGGCGAAGTGCACGCCGGCCAGCTCGCGGCCGGGCACCGGCAGGTCGCGCGGCTTTTCCGAACCGCCGGTCAACACCACGGCGTCGAAGGCGTCCAGTTCGGAAACCGGCACGGTGACGCCCACATGGGCGTTGGTGCGGATTTCCACCCCTTCCGCCTTCATCTGGGCGACGCGGCGTTCGATGACGCTCTTGTCCAGCTTGAAGTCGGGGATGCCATAGCGCAGCAGGCCGCCCACATAGGCGTTCTTTTCGAACAGCACCACCCGATGGCCGGCACGGACCAGTTGCTGGGCGGCGGCCAGACCGGCGGGGCCGGCGCCGACCACCGCCACTTTCTTGCCGGTGGCGGGCTTCGGGGTTTCCGGCTTGACCAGACCATCGGCGAAAGCCCGTTCAATGATGGCGTGTTCGATGGTCTTGATGGCCACCGGAACGTCTTCCAGGTTCAGGGTGCACGACGCCTCGCAGGGTGCGGGGCAGATGCGGCCGGTGAATTCCGGGAAGTTGTTGGTGGAGTGCAGCACCTCGATGGCTTCGGCCCAGCGATCGCGATAGACCAGGTCGTTCCAGTCGGGGATGATGTTGTTCACCGGGCAGCCCTGGTGGCAGAACGGGATGCCGCAATCCATGCAGCGTGCGCCCTGCTTGGCCAAGTCGTCGTTGGAAAGCGGCTGGGTGAACTCGTTGTAGTGCTTCACCCGCTGTTCCGGCTTTTCATAGCCGGGGGTCTGGCGGGGGAATTCCTTGAAGCCGGTGGCCTTACCCATCTCAGCGCCCCCCCGCCTTCTTTTGCATTTCCTGCAACGCCCGGCGATAGTCCACCGGCATGACCTTGACGAACTTGGGCATGTAATATTCCCAATTCAGCAGAATTTCATGGGCCCGCTTGGACCCGGTGTAATGGGCATGATTGCGCAGCAACGCCTGGATGCGGTCGGCGTCGCCCCGGGTCATGTCACCCATGACGTCGACCAGGCCGTGGGCTTCCAGGTCGTTGGTCATGCCTTCATGCTTTTCCATGGCGTCTTCTTCCGCCTGCACCGGCTCCAGGTCGACCATGGCCAGGTTGCAGCGCTTGGCGAAGTCGCCGGCCTCGTCCAGGACATAGGCGACGCCGCCCGACATGCCGGCGGCGAAATTGCGCCCAGTCGGGCCGATGACCAGCACCACGCCGCCGGTCATGTATTCGCAGCCGTGGTCGCCCACACCTTCGACCACCGCGATGGCGCCCGAGTTGCGGACGGCGAAGCGTTCGCCGCCGACTCCGCGGAAATAGCATTCACCTTCGATGGCGCCGTACAGCACGGTGTTGCCGACGATGATGTTGTCCTCGGCGACGATCTTCGACACCTTGGGCGGATAGATGATGATCTTGCCGCCCGACAGGCCCTTGCCGACATAGTCGTTGCCTTCGCCTTCCAGTTCCATGGTCATGCCCTTGGCGGCGAACGCGCCGAAGGACTGGCCGGAAGTGCCGTTCAGCTTGACGTGGATGGTGTCCTCGGCCAAGCCGGCATGCCCCCACTTCTTGGCCACCTCGCCGCCCAGCATGGCGCCGGCGGTGCGGTCGTAATTGTGGATCTCGGTCTCGATGCGCACCGGTGTCTTGGTGTCGATGGCGGCGCGGGCTTGGGCGATCAGCTTGCGGTCCAGCACGTTGTCGATTTCGTGGTCCTGGGTTTCGCAATTATAGACCGGCTCGGAGGTCTCGACCTTGTGGAACAGGCGGGTGAAGTCCAGCCCCTGCGCCTTCCAATGGTCCACCGCCTTGTTGACGTCCAACAGGTCGGAACGACCGATCATTTCCTGGATGGTGCGGAAACCAAGCTTGGCCATCCACTCGCGCACTTCCTCGGCGATGAAGAAGAAGTAGTTGATGACGTGCTCGGGCTGGCCCTTGAACCGCTTGCGCAATTCCGGGTCCTGGGTGGCGACGCCCACCGGGCAGGTGTTCAGATGGCACTTGCGCATCATGATACAACCAGCGGCGATCAACGGCGCGGTGGCGAAGCCGAATTCGTCGGCGCCCAACAGAGCGCCGATGACCACGTCGCGGCCGGTGCGCAGGGCACCGTCCACCTGCACGGCGACGCGCTTCCTGAGACCGTTCAGCACCAGGGTCTGGTGGGTTTCGGCCAGACCGATTTCCCACGGGCTGCCCGCATGCTTGATCGAGGTCAGCGGCGAAGCGCCGGTGCCGCCGTCGAAGCCGGAAATGGTCACATGGTCGGCCTTGGCCTTGGTGACGCCGGCGGCGACGGTGCCGACGCCCACTTCCGAGACCAGCTTGACCGAGATACGGGCCGCCGGATTGACGTTCTTCATGTCGTAGATCAGCTGGGCCAGATCTTCGATGGAATAGATGTCGTGATGGGGCGGCGGGCTGATCAGGCCGACGCCGGGGGTCGAGTGACGCACCTTGGCGATGTTCTCGTCCACCTTGTGGCCGGGTAGTTGGCCGCCTTCGCCAGGCTTGGCGCCCTGGGCCATCTTGATCTGGATGTCGTCGGCGTTGACCAAGTATTCGGTGGTGACGCCGAAACGGCCCGACGCCACCTGCTTGATGGCCGAACGCATGGAATCGCCATTGGCCATGGGCACGAAGCGCTCGGCCAGTTCGCCGCCTTCGCCGGTATTGGACTTGCCGCCGATGCGGTTCATCGCAATCGCCAAGGTGGTGTGGGCTTCCCACGAGATGGACCCGAACGACATGGCGCCGGTGGCGAAACGCTTGACGATCTCGGCCGCCGGTTCCACTTCGTCAATGGAAATGCCGTTGCCGGCGGGCTTGACGTCGAACAGGCCGCGCAGCGTCAAGAGACGCTTGGACTGGTCGTCGATCTGGCGCGAGAAATCCTTGAAGGTGTCATAGGAATTGGTACGCACGGCGTGTTGCATGGCCTGGATGCTTTCGCTGGTCCAGGCATGTTCCTCGCCACGGTTGCGCCAGGCGTATTCGCCGCCCACGTCCAACGCGTTCTTGTAGATGGGCGCGTCGGAATAGGCCAATTGGTGACGACGCACCGATTCCTCGGCCACTTCCTTCAGGCCGACGCCGCCGATGCGGCTGGCGGTACCGGCGAAATAGGTGTCGACGAAATCCTGGGCCAAGCCGACGGCGTCGAAAATCTGCGCACCGCAATAGGATTGATAGGTCGAGATGCCCATCTTGGCCATCACCTTCAAGATGGCCTTGTCGGTGGCCTTGATGAAGCGCTTTTGCACCTCATAGGCTTCCAGCTTTTCCGGCAGGGTCGGACGCATGGCTTCCAGCGTCTCGAAAGCCAGATAGGGATTGATGGCCTCGGCGCCGTATCCGGCCAAGCAGCACACGTGGTGCACTTCACGGGCTTCGCCGGTTTCCATCACCAAGCCGACCTGGGTGCGCAGCCCCTCGCGGATCAGGTGATGATGGACGGCGGAAACCGCCAGCAGCGACGGCATGGGGATGCGGTCGGGGCCGACCTTGCGGTCGGACAGGATCAGGATGTTGTAGCCGTCGGCCACCTTGGTCTGGGCCAGGGCACACAGATCGGCCACCGCCTTTTCCATCCCAGCGGCACCTTGCGACGCCGCCCAGGTGATGTCCAGCGTCAGCGACTTGAAGCCGGAATTGGGCACGTTCTCGATGCGGCGGATCTTTTCCAGGTCTTCATTGGTCAGGATCGGCTGCTTGACCTCAAGCCGCTTGCCCTCGGCGCCGTGCTCGACGGCCAGCAGGTTGGGGCGCGGGCCGATCAGGCTGACCAGGCTCATCACCGATTCCTCACGGATGGAATCGATCGGCGGATTGGTCACCTGGGCGAACAACTGCTTGAAATAGTTGAACAGGTTCTTGGGCTTGTCCGACAGCACGGCGATGGGGGTGTCGGTGCCCATGGAGCCGATGGCTTCCTGGCCGGTGACCGCCATGGGCTGCATCAGGAACTTCAAGTCTTCCTGGGTGTAGCCGAACACCTGCTGACGCTTCAGCAGGGTATCGCCGTCGAAGCCCTTGGGGGCGACGTCGATCTTCAGGTCTTCCAGCACCAGTTGGGCCTCGTCCAGCCATTGCTGGTAGGGCTTGGCGTTGGCCAGTTCGTCCTTGATCTCGGAATCGTCGATCAGGCGGCCTTTTTCCAGGTCGATCAGCAGCATCTTGCCGGGCTGCAAACGCCACTTCTTGACGATCTTGTCTTCCGGGAAGGTCAGCACGCCCATTTCGGACGCCATCATGATCTTGTCGTCTTCGGTGATCAGATAACGGGCCGGGCGCAGACCGTTGCGGTCAAGCGTGGCGCCGATCTGGCGGCCGTCGGTGAAGCACAAAGCGGCGGGACCGTCCCACGGCTCCATCAAGGCGGCGTGGTATTCGTAGAAAGCGCGGCGCTTTTCATCCATCAACGGATTGCCGGCCCAGGCTTCGGGCACCAGCATCATCATGGCGTGATGCATGGGATAGCCGCCCAGGACCAGCAGTTCCAGGGCGTTGTCGAAACAGGCGGTATCCGATTGGCCTTCGGCGATCAGCGGGAACAGCTTTTCCAGGTCGGGTCCGAAAACCGGGCTGCTCATGGCCTTGCGCCGGGCGTTCATCCAGTTGACGTTGCCGCGGAGCGTGTTGATCTCGCCGTTGTGGCTGATCATGCGGAACGGATGGGCCAGACGCCAGGACGGGAAGGTGTTGGTGGAAAAGCGCTGGTGCACCAGGGCCAGGGCCGACACCATGGCCGGATCGCTGAGATCCTTGTAATAGGCGCCCACCTGATCGGCCAGCAGCATGCCCTTGTAGACGATGGTGCGCGACGACAGGCTGGGGATGTAGAAGTCGCGCTCGGCGCCGGCCGGAACCTTGTTCTCGGCCTGCTTCCTGATGACGAACAACTTACGCTCGAATGCCTGCTGGTCGGGGCAGTTGCCCCCCTTGGCGACGAAGACCATGCGGACGAAGGGTTCGGTCGGCTTGACCGTCTCGCCCAGGCCGGAACCATCGGTGGGGACGTCGCGCCAGCCCAGCAAGACCTGACCTTCGTCCTTGATCAGCTTATCGACCAGGGCGACGCAGGCGGAACGCAAGGCAGCGTCCTGGGGCAGGAACACGGTACCGGCGGCGTACGAGCCTTCGGACGGCAGCACCATGCCCAGCTTGGCGGCTTCGGCGCGCAGAAAGGCGTCGGGCAACTGGATCAGGATGCCGGCGCCGTCGCCGGCCAGCGGATCGGCGCCCACGGCGCCACGATGGGTGAGATTTTTAAGGATCTCAAGACCCTGCTGGATGATCTCGTGCGACTTGCGGTTCTTGATATCGGCGATGAAGCCGACACCGCAGGCGTCGTGTTCATAACGCGGGTCGTACAGTCCCTGCACCTCAGGCAATCCGCTCATTGTATACTCGGTTCCCTTGCGTACCGGCCGGTTGTCACGACCCGCACGCCCTGCATGTTATCCCCCGGCACGCGGAGACAACCGCATGCCATTCGGCGGATGGTTACGCCCATCCGTCCGAAGCGAAGCAGACTTCATACGGCATTCCGCGCCCAGTTCCAAGCCCGGCCTGCGCTTGTTCTCCACTCCTTGCCGAATATGTGGAACTGTTCCAGTCCGCCGCCGCCCCTTAGCCTGCCCTCGGGGATGGGATTTCCCTACCCATCCTTTGGTCTGCCGTTCTTTGGAAATCATTCAGATGCATGCCCCCCATCCGGCGATTCCGTTTTGATCGCACCCGCACTTATGCTTTCCTGCGAAACACCGGGTGTAGGGGCATTGGGGCTTGCGCCACCACGCCGGCGACGACCGGGGTTCTGACCGATCACTGAGTGCCGGATTCCATGAGCGACGATTTCGAACTGTTCGACGACACACCGCCGCCAGCGGCCACAGTTTCGGCGGCCGGATCCGACCTGTTCTTCGACGACGACGACGAGCCCTCGGCGGCCAACGCCCCCCAGGGCATGAGCATGACCGAACGGGTCGCCCAGTCCCTTGACCTGTTCCGCGTCGATTCCGCCGCCCAAGCCCTGATCGCCGAATCCTGTCCGAAAGTGGTGGCCAGCGTCGAACAAATCGTCGCCAACGCGTCGGACTGGGTGCAACGCACGCCGCCGTTCGGCGAGAAGATGAACAGCGAGGCCGGCGCCACCCTGAAAGGCGCCCTGGTCGAACATTGGTCGCGCCTGTTTCGGGCCGAGTTCACCGCCGACTACATCGCCACCGCCCAGCAATTGGGCTTCATGCTGGCCTATCTGGATTTGGGGGCGTCGTGGTACCAGGCCATGGCCACCCATGCCGGCGACCAGGCCCTGGGCCTGTTGCGTGGACATCGCCGCTTCGACGACCTGGCCCGCGCCCTGGGCCGAGCAAGTCAGTTGGACGTGTCGTTGGTCACCCACGATTATTTCGAGGCGGCCAAGCAGACCCGCGCCCGCATGGTCACCGAATTGGCGCAAGGCTTCGAGAAGTCGATCAAGGGCGTGGTCGACGAGGTGGGTGCCATGGCGGCGACCTTGAAGGCCAATTCGTCGCAGATGCTGCACCGCCTGTCGCACATGGATTACGAAACCGTGAACATGGCCGCCGCGGCCGAGGAAGCCTCGTTCTCGGTTCAAAACATCTCGGCCAATTCGTCGGAACTGGCGGGCTCGATCCAGCACATCCTCAGCAACGTGGTGCGCACTTCGGAAGCCGCGGTCAACGCCGCCCAAGCCGCCAACGCCACCAGCGAGGCCATGCAATCGCTGCTGGGGGTGGCGTCGCGTATCGGCCGCATCGGCGAAACCATCGACATCATCGCGCGGCAGACCCGCATGCTGGCGCTGAACGCCACCATCGAGGCGGCACGGGCCGGCGCGGCCGGGCGCGGCTTTGCCGTGGTCGCCCAGGAAATCAAGAAACTGTCGGAACAGACCAGCACCGCCACCCACGACATCGCCGCCAGCGTCACCCAGGCGGTCGAAGCCACCAACCAGGCCGCCGACACCATCACCAACACGGTCAACGCCGTGTCCGGCATCAACCAGGTGGCCGCCGAAGTGCGCCATTCGGTGGAAACCCAAACCCAGGCCACCGCCACCATCGCC
>JAIWOG010000184.1 GCA_020217035.1 Magnetospirillum sp.
GAACACGTGGGCGAGGCGGCGTCGGGGGCCAAGGCGGTGACCTCTTCGGTGAACAGCGCCATCGAGGCTTTGGGGGTGTCCGCCTCGGCCGCCAACGAGTTGAACGAATCCGCCGACGCCCTGGCCATCAAGGCCGACCACATGCGGCGCGAGGTGGATTCCTATCTGGAACGGTTGCGGACGCTGGGCTGATGAATGACCCCGCGAAACATTATGTGAACTCGTCGGCCCGTGAGCGACTTATTGAACATTTATTCCTTGCTGAGATTTTGCGTGAACTCTGGAAACGCGGCATACATGATCCAGAAGTGTTGCGCTCCGAGGTTGACAACGCCGGGTATGATTTGGTGATCGGCGTCGGAACCATCGTCCGCCACATCCAGTTAAAGTCTTCGGTTTCGACCGCGAAAACAGCGAAGCAAAGCGTCAACATCAGGCTGATGGAAAAACCCTCAGGGTGTGTGGTCTGGGCTGAACTTGACGAGAACACAATCCAAATTGGCCCGTTCCGATGGTTTGGCTGCCTACCGGGTAATCCACTTCCGTCTATCTTGGACTACCCCATCACTAAACACACAAAAGGAAACAAAGACGGCGTGAAGACGGAACGACCGAATCTAAGAGACATAGCTAAGGGAAAGTTCGAGGTCGTCAAGACCATGTCCCAATTGGTGGGCAAACTGTTCGGTTGAAACAACCTTCAGACAGTTCCGTTCTCCCGCGACTCCCGCATGCCCATATCCGTGGGCATCGACGACGTCTGGATGCGATTTTTCACCCACAATCTCCGTCACCCCCGGGCTTGACCCGGGGGGCCACGTGGCGGCTACAGAAAATTCATATCCGGTAGTGGATGAGGGGGAAACGCATGGATGCCCGGGTCAAGCCCGGGCATGACGAGAACGATGATCGGACATCACACCTTGTTAAGCCTTCAGGTCGCGGGCGACGGTGGTCATCTCGTCGGCGGTCTTGAACACGGTGGCGTTGGTGGAATAAGCCTTTTGCGTGACGATCATGCGGGTGAACTCCTCGCCGATGTCGACGTTCGAGCCTTCCAGCGACGACGTGGCCAAGCTGACGGCGCCGCCTGCGTCCTCGACTCCGGTGACGCTGATGTCGCCGGCTTCAAGGGTGCGGCGGAACAGGGTTCCGCTGATGTTTTCCAAGGAATTCTCGGCGGTGAACTGGGCGATGCCGACCTTGAACAGCTTGTTGGTCTCGCCGTTGGTGTACTGGCCGATATATTCGCCGTTGTTGTTAAAATAGGCGCTGATCAACGACCCCTTGCCATAGCCGTTCTGGTCGATCGAGCCCAGGGTCTGGGTGGCGTCGTACTGGGTCAGCTGGCTGAAGTCGAATTCGACCGAAGCGGTGCCTTCCATGGAGGTCACCGTCTTTTCGGTTCCCGTCCCCTCGGTCACCGTGTCGGCCCAAGTCCAATCAGAGGTGTAGGTGTTGTCGCCGGCGGCATTCAGGACACCCGCCGAGGTGAAGGTCACCTGCTTGGGGGCCACCGGGGCGTCGGGATAGGTGGAATCGGTGCTGTAGGTGTGCATGTACCATTCGTTGGGACCGGTGCGTTCGAACGCCAAGGTGACGTCGTGGCTTTGGAAATTGCTGTCCCACGCCTGGGACGACAGCTTTTCCACATGGATGTCCGGCCGCTTCAGCAAGTTGGTCGGCAAGTCGTTGCCGGCATAAAGCGAAATCTCGCTGTTGATCTTGGTGGCATCGGCGGTGTCGTAGGCGGCGTCCCAGTCGATGACGAAGGGAAGCGAACCGGTCGAGGGCGAGATCATCCGCCCCTGGCCGTCGAAGGCCACCCGCACCGTGTCCTCGGCGATGGTGCCCACCGCCGCCGGCACCGTCGCCTGCACGTCCCACAAGTTCCCCGACACCCGGGTCCAGTTCAGGGTCGCCGTCTGCCGGGTGCCGCTGGGATCGCCGAAGGTGGTGGTCGAGGTGTGGGTGTTGGTGGTGCCCAGCAGGTTGTGGCTGGAAGTGGCCGCCCCCGAGGTCCAGGTCAAAGCCACCCCATCGGCGCCGATGGCCGGTTCGTAGATGACGCCGTTGACGTCGCAAGTGACCGTGATGCTGCCGGTGGCGGTGCCGGTGGCGGCCGCCAAGCTGGGGGTGATGGTCCAGGTGGTGCCGTCAACCCGTTCCCACGACAGGGTCAGTTCCTCGTCCTCGCCAGTGTTGGGATCGGTGACGTTCTGGGTGGTGGTGAACTGACTGGGCGACAACTCGGCGAAAGCCGGCAAATTGCCGCGCACCGTGGCGGTGGTGGTGGCGCGGCCTTCCATCTCGGTGTCGGGGAAGGAATAGACCGGCACCAAATCGCCACTGGTGTCGATGGTGCCGTCGTCTTCCGGCATCCACCCCAGCAGATAGTTGCCGCCATTCGCCATGAAATAGGCTTCGCCGTTGGGACCGGCGGTGGTGTAGAAGTTGCCGGCCCTTGTATACATCACCTCGGACGGATTGTCGGTGCTGTAGGCGGTGCGCGGCCCGGTGGAATAGGTGGTGCCGGTGACCGTCGCTTCGGGGGCACCGACCATGAAGAAGCCCTCGCCGTTGATGGCCAGGTCGGTGGTGTGGGTCGAGGCGGTGATCACGCCTTGCGCCGCGATGTGGGTGCGGTCGGCGACCTTGACGCCGAACACGTTCAGCTTGCCGCCATACACCTGGGTGCTGGCCTTCGATTCCGACATCACCGTCTTGAACAGCGTTTCCTTACGCTTGAACCCCGTGGTGTTCACGTTGGAAATGTTCTGGCTGATGGTGTTCATTTCCCAGCTGGTGGCAGTCATCCCCAGCACGGCGTTGTTCATGGCACCCCAAAGCATCTCCAGCCTCCTTGCCGGAATTTTTTAAAAATTTTCTCCGCATGGTTTGGCTGCATGATGCGTGCCATATGAGTGGGATCAGGAAATCCGCCATTTTCGCCCCTGGTCACCGGGTAATTCCTGCCCCGGCGCCTCAACCTGCCCGGCAAAGCTTGC
This sequence comes from Magnetospirillum sp., assembly GCA_020217035.1. Classification (GTDB taxonomy): domain Bacteria; phylum Pseudomonadota; class Alphaproteobacteria; order Rhodospirillales; family Magnetospirillaceae; genus Magnetospirillum. Next base: position 3,009 of record JAIWOG010000184.1, read on the forward strand.
CCAGCCTGATCCTTGGGCGGAACCATCCCGGCCGCGCCGCGGGTCGACGTCAGTCTCGTCGTGATGGAGCACGACAGCCGACGGCCGCAAGATGCGGGGTGATTGTCATTGCGTGTTCTCCAACATGAAAAGCGGCGACGGCCTCCTGGCCATCGCCGCTCTCATCATCAAATCCGGCGGTCTGCCGGAAAGGCGGTTTATTCCAAACGGCCCAAGGCGCGGGCGACCACCAGATAGAGCTTGCCCACTTCCGACGAGGTGAAGGTGCCGGTCAGCACATCGGCATAGTCGGACTGGCGGGCCTGATTCAGCAGCGCCTCGAATTCCGCCAGGTAACGGGTGACGTATTCGCGGAACTCGCCGTCGTCCTCGTACTTGTTCTTGATGGCGGCGATCTGGTGCTTGTCCAGGTTCCGCAGGATCTTGCGCACGAACACCGACTGGTCGCCGGCATGGAACTCGCGCCACGCCTTCTCGTCGATGTTGGTGGCGAAGATGCGGCCGATGTCAACCGACAGCGATTGCAGCTTCTCGACGATGAAGGCGGCATTCCTGAGGAAGTGTTCCACCGACGCTTGGGCCCGGCGTTCCTCGATCTGGCCGGCCCGCATCTCGGCCAGTTTCGAGGCGCTGACCAATTCGTCGATCTGCCGGCCATAAGTGGCGACCAGGCTTTCCGCCTGTTGCGACAGGCGCTCGCCGGTGACGCCCAAATCGTTGGACTTCTGGCGGATGACCTCGAACGAGGTTTCCAGCTTGGCGCCGGTGCGGTCGGTGGATTCCTGCAATTCCAGGGCATAGCGGCGCAGGTTTTCGCCGGAAGCGCGGACGGACGAGGTGATGCGTTCCGACGCCTGGGTCAGGTCGCGGATGCCGGCCCGCAGCATGTCGCCGGCGGCGGTGACCTGACCGGCGGTCTTGTTGGACGATTCCTCGAAATCGCGGACGATCTGCCTAAGCGCGTCGCCGGCGGTCTGCGAGTTGTGGAACACCCGTTGGGCCGCCTCGCCCACTTCCACCGCGTGCTTGGCGATGGCCTGGCCGAAAGCCTGCAACACTTCCGACGAATCGTCGGCGGCGCGGGCCACCGCTTCCGTCTGGTCCTTCAGCTTCTCGCCCACGGCGCTGACCGTGACCTGGGTCTGGTCGGCCGAGGCCACCAATTGCTCGGTCTGACGGCGCAGCGCGTCGATGGTGCCGCGCAGGCGGGTGGCCACCTGCTCGGCGATGTTGCCCATCTGCTCGGAACGCTGTTCCAGCATCTCGGCGACGCCGGCGGTATCGGCCACCGCCTTGGTGGCGGCCGAGCCCACTTCCATGGTGCGCTGGCGCAGGCCCTCGCCCACCGCGTCCAGCTCGACGCCGACGCGCGACGACATGGCCACCAGATCGTTGGTGTTCTGGCGAAGCGTGTCGGTAATGGTCTTCACCTTGGCCATCACTTGGTCCGAGGTGGAAATCAGGTGACGCGACTGCTGGTTCAGCGACGCTTCCGACAGTCTGGACTGGGTGGACACCACGTTGGCGGCGTCGGCCAGTTCGTCGGCCTGCTTCCGCAGCGACTGGCGGATGCCTTCCGCCTGGGCGGCGGCGCGTTCGGCGCCCTTGCCCAGATCCTCGATATGCAGGCGCAGGGTTTCCGACACCTCGCGGGCGCGGGCCTGCATCTGGTCGGACGCGGCGGCCAGGGCCCGGGCTTGGGACTGGAACATCTCGCCGGTTTCGCGCACGCGGCCGCCGGCCCGTTCCGCCGCCTGCTCCACGTCGTCGCGACGCTGGGCGAAAACCTCGCCCACCTCGCCCATCTGGGCGGCGGCTTCATCCGAGGTGGTGCGCAGGGCCTCGGCATGGCGGGCCAGCACTTCCTCCATCTCGCGGAAGCGGTTCATCGCCTGGTCGGACGCCGACGACACTTCACGCGACTGCACCGACAACGCTTCCTCGACGATGCGGATGCGCGACAGCACGCGGTCGGTGATCTGGTCCAGGCCGGTGGCCTGCTGTTGCAGGGACTGGCTGATGCGGCCGGTCTGTTCGGCCAGACGCACGGCGGCCTGATCCAGATCGGCGTTCTGACGGTTGAACAGGGATTCCAGCGCCTCGACCCGCTGCGACAGGGTGGCGGCGACATTTTCGGTGCGCTCGCCGGCGGATTCGGCGGCGTTGGCCAGCATGCTGGCCTTGTCGGTGAAGATCTGCCCCACCTGCTCGGCGCGGGTGACGGCGGCTTGCGACACCTTGTCCAGACTGTCGGTATGCAGGGCCACCTGGCCCGACAACGCTTCCGCCCGCTGCGCGGCGCGGGCCGAGCTTTGGTCGATGGCTTCCATCTGCTGGTGCATGGATTCGCCGAATTCCTTGACCTTGGCGGCGGCGGTGTCGGTGACGTGGCTCAGTTCCTGGGTCTGCAGACGCAGCAAATGCTCCATCTCGCGCGCCCGGCTGGTGGCGTTGTCGGCGGCGCCGCTCAGGCGGTCGACCTCGCCCTTCAGCGCGTCCACGGCCGAACGGGCCTCGCCGCTGACCCGGCCCAGGACGGTGGACAGGGTCTCGATCTGCCCGGCCAGTTGGGCGCGGACCCTGTCCGCCTCGACGGCGGCGCGTTCGGACGCTTGGGTCAGCGCCTTGGTCTGGGCCATCAGCGAATCCGACACCGCTTTCACCCGGTTTTCCGATTCGTCGGACGGATAGGTCAAGCGGCGCAGATGGTCGTCCAGTTCCTTGGCCACCACCCGCATGACCCGGCCGCGGTCAAGCCAGGCCAGAACCATCCACAACAGCGCCACCGGCACGAAGGCGGCACCGACGATGCCCCCCAGTTCCTGGGGCTGCAACGCCATCATGTTGTCCCAGCCGACATTGGTGTTCACGTACTGGCCACAGAACCCCAACCAGACGAAGGTGGCCAAGCCGGCGAGGATATTGACGACACGCACCATGCGGCTGGCGTTGTCCGCCTTCTTCAGACGGGATTTGGGCGGCACGGGCGGCATCAACGGCTCGACCGCCAGAATGGACGGCTTGTCGGGCACGGGGCCGGCCACCACGGGTTCGTCGCGGTCTTGCGTCACATCCTGCTGCTGCGTCGTCTCACCCATCCGGAAGGTTCCTTGTCCTGTCAGCGTTTGCGGCCATTCTGGCGCTGGCCGTTGATCGCCACCGTCGGCGGACGATGGCTCGAAAGACACCCCCTAAGGCGTCGGAAATCGCGGACGACCGTGACGGGTCGCCCACCCCCAGCCAGAGGATGCCCGCACCCACCACAAAAATCAATCATTCCCCAGCCCCTGAGGACGGCGATTCCAATATTGGAATCAATCGTGTCGGGATGGATTCTAATAACAACACATTTACTTTGTATAAATTTTTTCTTTGACAATGTTTTTATGTTGTATAATCTGGGCGCCCTATCGTCGGGAGCTCTCCATGACCACGCCTATCGCCGCCATCCAAGCCTACGCCCGGTCCTGCGGCGTCACCCCGGCCGACCCGCTGCGCACCCCCCTGTCCGCGGCCCGTCAGCAGGCGCGGGATTACCAGGCCATCTGGAACCGCGACCTGCCCGACATTACCCGCCGCCAGGACATCCAGGTCGGCCGCCTGCGCCTGCGCCTGTTCGACACGGCGCCGGCCGGCGGCGACCGGCGGCCGGTCCTGGTCTATTTCCATGGCGGCGGCTTCGCCCTGAACGGTTTGGACACCCACGAACGCCTGCTGCGCCTGCTGGCGCTGAAATCCGGGGTGGCGGTGCTGGCGCTGGGCTATTCCCTGGCCCCGGAAGTGCGCTTTCCCGGACAAGTGCAAGAAGCCATGGAAACCCTGTCCTGGCTGCGCCGCCACGGCGCCGAACATGGACTTGATGGACACAATGTTGCCGTCGGCGGCGATTCGGCCGGCGCCAACCTGGCCTTGGCCGTCACCTTGTCCTGCCGCGACATCGGCCTGTCCCTGCCGCGCTTCGGCCTGTTGCTGTACGGCATGTTCTCGGCGGATTTACGGACCGCGTCGCATCGGGCCTTTGGCGGCGGCGCCCATGGCCTGACCAGCGAACGGGTGGACTGGTTCTGGACGCAATACCTGGCGGACCGCTCTCAGCGCGACAATCCGCTGGCCGCCCCGCTTCTGGCCGATTTGCACGGCCTGCCGCCACAATTGGTGATCGGCGCCGGACAGGACTGCCTGCTGGACGACAGCCTGAACTTGGCCCACAAGCTGGAAATGTCGGGGGTAGCGGTGACCTTGTCGGTCTATGACGAGGCGCCGCATTCCTTCATGCAGATGACCAGCCTGCTTTCGGTCGCCGTCCGCGCGGTGGACCAGGCGGCCCAAGCGGTGGCGGGGGCGTTGCGCCCCCCTTTTCGGCACGCGGCCGCATAGCTTAACTTGACCTTGTCGCGACGCGGCGGCAGCATCGCCGCATCATGAGTCAAATCAACGCACCGGAAAACCCCATCGCCGCCCATCGCGGCCTGATCGTTCGCGGCTTCCTGCTGGGTGAGCGCCTGGACACCCGCGGTTTTGAACAGAAGCTGGCCCTGGCCACCACCCCCCTGACCCTGCGGGTAGGGCGCAAGGGCTATGCCGTGCTGTTCCGCTATGGCGTCGTCGTCCTGTTCGACGTCAGCGCCGAGGAAGAGGCCCATTACCTGGCCGACATCACCCGTCTGGTCAGCGACCCGCTGCCCGAGCAGGGGCGCGAGCAGGCCCATATCGACGTGGTGCCCGGCGGCGCCGAACACGTGGACCCTGACGGCACCATCATCTTGTCCGAACTGACCCCCGAACGCATGCAGGTGGTGGCCGACGTGCTGGCCAAGGACATGCTGCTGGAGCATTTCGAAATTCGCGTGGCGGCGGTCTTCGACCGGGTCGAACCGTTGGCGGCGCGGTTGAAGCGCCACGGCAGCCGTAACTTCAAGATCAAGGAATTGCTGTCGCAGATCGGCGACGTTCTGCTGACCCAGCACCGCATGGTCGGCCGCGCCGAGGTCTTGGAAAAGCCGGAAGCGCTGTGGAACCTGCCGGAACTGGAAGGACTGTTCGGCCGGCTGGAACGCGAATACGAAATCCGCGAACGCAGCCGGGCGCTGGATCACAAGTTGGAAGTGATCGGCGACACCGCCGAGACCCTGCTGGACCTGGTCCACACCAGCCGTTCGCTCAGGGTCGAATGGTACATCGTCTTCCTGATCGTCTTCGAGATCGTGCTGTCGCTGGGGGAAAAGCTGCTGTAGCGGGCAGCGTGACCGCCCCGGCGACATCTCACCCCTTCTTGTTGGCGAAGGGGTTCCTGCCACCGCGCACGTATAGCCGGATGGGCACACCCGGCAGGTCGAAGGCTTCGCGCAGGCCGTTGACCAGATAGCGGCTGTAGCTTTCCGGCAATTCCTCGGGCTTCGAGGCGAAGATGATGAAGGTCGGCGGCCGCGCCTTGGTCTGCGTCATGTAGCGGATCTTCAGACGCCGCCCCCCCGGCATGGCCGGCGGCGGATGGTGGGCCAGGACGTCTTCCAGCCAGCGGTTCAGGCGCGAGGTGGAAATACGCTTGTTCCAGGTCTTGTGCACCGCCAGCACGGCGTCCAGCATCTTGTCGACGCCGCGCCCGGTCAACGCGCTGATGGTCACGGTGGGCAGGCCGCGCACCATGGGCATGGAGGTTTCCAGACGGTCGGACAGCCGCTGCAAGGATTCCTGCGGCTTGTCCACCACGTCCCATTTGTTGATGGCCAGAACCAGCGAACGGCCTTCCTCCACCACCATGCGGGCGATGGTCAGGTCCTGTTTGTCCAAGACGGCGCCGGCTTCCATCACCAGCACCACCACCTCGGCCATGCGGATGGCTTCCAAGGTGTTCGACGCCGACAGCTTTTCCACCGGGTCGTCGATATTGGCGCGCCTGCGCAAGCCGGCGGTGTCCACCAGACGGATACGACGCCCCTGATGTTCCCATTCCACCGAGATGGCGTCGCGCGTCAGCCCGGCCTCGGGGCCGGTCAGCATGCGATCCTCGCCCAGCAGGCGGTTGACCAGGGTGGACTTGCCGACGTTGGGGCGGCCGACGATGACCAGTTGCAGGGGGCGTTCCGGGCGGTCCTCGGTCTCGATTTCCTCGTCGTCGCCGGGGACCGGTTCTTCGAACGGGTCCTCTTCCTCTTCGTCCTCCAGGGCGCCGGCGGCCTTGGCATAAGGCATCAGGGCGTCGAACAGCTCGGCCAGACCCTCGCCATGCTCGGCCGAGAAAGGCACCGGCTCGCCCAGGCCCAAGGCGTAGGATTCGTACATCCCCGGCGCCCCCGCCTTGCCCTCGCACTTGTTGGCCACCAGGATCACCGGGGTCTTCTGCTTGCGCAGATAATCGGCGAAATGGGCATCCAAGGGCGTGACCCCGGCGCGGGCGTCGATCAGCATCAACACCACGTCGGCTTCCGCCACCGCGGTGTCGGTCTGCCGACGCATGCGGGCTTCGATCGAGCCGTCATTGGCGTCCTCGAAACCGGCGGTGTCGATGACCCGGAAATCCATGCCCAGCAAGCTGGCGGCCGCTTCGCGACGGTCACGGGTGACGCCGGGCATGTCGTGGACGATGGCCAGGCGTCGACCGGCCAGGCGGTTGAACAGGGTGGACTTGCCCACATTGGGGCGGCCGACAATGGCGACGGTGAAGGTCATGTCAGCGATACGCCACGAGATCGGCTTCGTCGGTCAAGAAATAGACCGAACCTTGCGCCACCGCCGGCGCGATGCTGACCCCGTCGGACGCCTCTTCGGCACCCAGGACGCCGCCGTTATAGGGCGACAACGACACCAGACGACCATGCGACGACGCCAGGATCAGCCTGTCCGAGGCCAGGATCGGCCCGGCCCAGACGATACGGCCGGTGCGGTCTTCCTCGTCCTCCCAGATTTGCAGCTGGGTGACCCAGATGATCTTGCCGGTCTTGGCGTCCAGCGCGATGGCTTCGTTGTTGTTGCTGACCAGGAACAGGTAGTCG
>JAIWOG010000185.1 GCA_020217035.1 Magnetospirillum sp.
CCCCCCACCCACGGGCTTTGGATGCCGCCGATCTCGCGTTCCCACAGACGACGGCCGCTGCGCAGGTCGACGGCCAGCATGAAGTCGGCGTGGCCGATGGCGTAGACCCGGCCGCGGTCGATGATCGGCCGCGCCCGGATGTCGGTCAGCGTCGCCGCGCCCTCGGTGCGGCGCATGGTGGCCAATTGCTCCTGCCACAGCACCGAACCGTTGTCGATGCGCAGCGCGAACAATTCGCCCGAGGAATAGGGGACCACCACCACGTTGCCGTCCACCGCCGGACTGGTGCCCCCCAACAGGCTGGCCGCTTCCGAGATGCCTTGATGGGTCCACAGCACGGCGCCGTCCTCGGCCGCCAGGGCGTGGGTCTGGTTGTCCACGGTGATGACGAAAACGCGGCCGGCGCGAACCGTCGGCGCCCCCCGCATGGGCCCGGACAGGGTCTGACGCCACAGCACGGCGCCGTTGGCCGCGTCCAGCGACACCACTTGGGCGAAGCCGGTGGAGACGAACAATTGACCGTCCTCGTAAGCCAGGCCGCCACCCGAGAAAGTGTCGTCCTCGCCCTTGGGGGTGATGTCGATGCTCCACACCTTGGCGCCGGTGCGCACGTCGAAGGCGCGAATCTCGGCTTCCGAATCCAGGGTGAAGACCCGGCCATCGGCGACGATGGGCTGGGCCAGCAACTTGGCCCGCTTGCTGGATCCCTCGCCGATGGACGTGCGCCAGGCGCGACGCAGATGGTCGCCCACCTGCATATGATGCATGGCATGGTTGGAATAGCCGCCCGATTGCGGCCAGTCGTCGTTGGGTTCCGGCGGCGGCAGCTTGATGGCGGCGGGCTCGCCGCTCACTTCAGCCGCCAGGGACTTTTCGCCCGACAGCACCGAAATGCGCTTGCCCGGCAACGGCGGGGCTTCCTTCTCTCCCAGCCAATCGGAACAGGCCGACAATCCCAAGGCGGCGCAAACCACCAGCACCAGACGAATGTTCATGCCCGTTCCCCCGATCAGCCCTTGGCACCGTTGTCCAAGGCCGCCAACAATTCGGCGGCGCGTCCGCGGATGGCGCTGGGCGCCACCACGTCGTCGGCCACCTTGCGCAGCCAGTCCTGCGCCTTGGCGGTGTCACCGGCCTTCAGCGCCACCAGGGCCAGGATCTCGCGGGCCGAATGGCGCCACGGATTGGACTCGACGGCCAACGGCGCCATGCGAGCTTCAAGGCCGTCCACCTGACCGACGGACAGTTTCAGATAGGCCGCCTTCAGCGACGCCAGATCACGGTAGACGCCGTCGACGCCGCTGTCGCCCGCCACCTTTTCATACAATCCGATGGCGCCGGCGTTGTCGCCGTCCTCTACCTTCAACTGGGCCATCTTCATGTCCGACAGCAGGCGGTAGCCGGAATTGCCGTCGACCGCCAGGGACTGCAAAGCCTCGAGTCCCTTGGCTTTTTCGCCTTTGTCCAGGTGCAAGATAGCGTCGGCGAAACGCTGCGACGCCGCCTGCGCCTGGTTCTTCTGGTAGACCTGCCAGCCTTGGAGGGCGGCCACGCCAGCCACGATGGCGACGGCGCCGCCGATCAGCAGCCCGCCATACCTCTTCCAGAGCTTTTGCAGATTCTCCTGGCGCAGGTCTTCGTCGACCTCGCGGATCAGCAGGTCTGTGGCGGCATCGTCTTTGGCATTGGTCACGGGATCATCTCCGGAATTCGGTCGGCGTCAACATAGTGTGCTTGAAGGCAAGAGGCAAACCCAGCGTAAGGCAAACCGCTCATTCCGTCCGCCATTTGATGGAACACCCCATGCTGGCCACCTGTTCGGCCGGCCCGCGACCGGTTCGCGCCACCTGTTCCATGGCCTCGAACAACTCGCGCCGGGCGTCGGCCGGCCCCGCCTGCTTGCGCGAGGCGTCCAGGCGGCCGCGATACTGCAACCCCAATTGGGCGTCGAAGCCGAAGAAATCGGGGGTGCACACCGCGTCATAGGCCCGGGCCACCGCCTGGCTTTCGTCGTAGAGGTAGGGAAAGGTGAAGCCGTGACGGGCGGCGAACAGCGCCATGTTGTCGAAGGAATCCTCGGGATAGGCCGTCACGTCGTTGGACATGATGGCGGCGACGCCGACCCCCAGTTCCTGCAATTGGCGGCAATCGCGCACCAGACGGTCCACCACCGCCTGCACATAGGGACAGTGGTTGCAGATGAACATGACCAAGGTGGCCTTGGGGCCGCGCACCTGGCTGAGCGACCAGTTCCGTCCGTCGATTCCAGGCAGGTCGAAATCGGGAGCCTGCCAGCCAAAATCACAAAGAGGCGTTTCCACCGCCATGTTCGCCGCTCCGTTAAGTCTTTTTTGAAATGCGCCGGGTTAGGTTAGCGTTGACCGCGACTGCCCGCCGGGCCAACACTATAGCGAATCGTTGGAAGGGGTCATAGAAGATGATCAGGCACCTTGCCCCCCTGGCAGGAATTCTGCTGCTGAGCGGCTGCGCCTTCGTCGGGCGCGACGGCATCGAGACCGAGGTCGCCCGTGTCGGCGACGCCAACCTGTTCCTGAACCTGGAAGTGCTCAGCGTCGTCAACACCAAGAAGACCATGGGCGACCACTTGGCCACCTGGATCACCGGCAAGGATTGTTCGACCATCCGTGCCCAGCGCGAAGGTGTGTGGTGCGTCGACTGGCCCGGCCCGCCCCCGCCCCGACAGCAGGTTTACTGCTACGCCTCGCTGGCCAAACCCAGTTGCTATGCCCAACCCTACAACCAAGGCAACGACCGGCTGATCGGCTTCGTGCCCGCTCCGCTGCCGGTGCGCTGAACATGCCGGGCATATTTATGCCCCCTCTCCTGCGTCATCGCCGGGCTTGCCCCGGCGCCCCCCGTGCCCCCGCAGAAAATTCTTTTCCAGCAATACCTTAGGCTGAACCACGTGGATGCCCGGATCAAGTCCGGGCATGACGGCATAGGGAAAATGCCGGCTGACAAAATGACAAACGCCACCGAAGCATCCTTCGGTGGCGTCAATGTCTCGGCGACGCGGTGCGGGTCAGCGCATCTCGCCGCGCATGCGCTCGCTGATCCGGCGCATGGTTTGCCCCATTTCCGGGCAGACCTCGGCCAGATTGGCGGCGATGGAATGGGCTTGATGGCGGTCGAAGGGGCGCCCGGCGCATTCGTCTTCAAGCAGTTCGGAAAGCCTGCGCATCTCACTCAGCAGCTGGATCATGACGATACCTCCTGGTTGCTGACCAGGAAATGATGCACTGCAACATACCGCGATGCAACAGACTCTTTGGTGACAAATACCTTTGCGCGAAAGGCTGGGGCGAAGCCCTTAACCCCAAGGAATAGTCAGACCGGCACCCCCCAGATGTCGCGGGCGTATTCGGCCACCGTGCGGTCCGACGAGAACTTGCCCATGCGGGCGACGTTCAAGATTGCCTTGCGGCTCCATTCCCCCTGGTCGCGGTAAAGCTGGTCCACCTTGTCCTGGGCCGCCACGTAGGACGCGAAATCGGCGGTCAGCAGGTAATGGTCGGCATGGGTCAGGATGTCGACGATGGGGGCGAAACGCGCCGGGTCGTCGGGCGAGAAATAGCCCGAGGCGATCAACTCGATGGCTTTCTTCAATTCCGGGTTGGCGGCGATCACCGGTTTGGGATCATAGCCGTCATGACGGGTGCGGGTCACTTCCTGGGCGGTCAGGCCGAACAGGAACATGTTTTCCTCGCCCACTTCCTCGCAGATTTCCACGTTGGCGCCGTCCCAGGTGCCGATGGTGAGAGCGCCGTTCATGCTCATCTTCATGTTGCCGGTGCCCGACGCCTCGGTGCCGGCGGTGGAAATCTGTTCCGACAGATCGGCGGCCGGCATCACCAGTTCGGCGGTGGACACGTTGTAATTGGGGACGAACACCACCTTCAACTTGTCGCCGACCAACGGGTCGTTGTTGACCACGTCGGCGACGTCGTTGATCAGCTTGATGATCAGCTTGGCCATCAGGTAGCCAGGTGCCGCCTTGCCGCCGATGATGACCGTCCGCGGCACCATGTCCAGCAAAGGATTGGCGCGGATGCGCGAATAGCGGGCCACCACGTGAAGCACGTTCAACAACTGGCGCTTATATTCGTGGATACGCTTGATCTGGACGTCGAACAGCGAATTGGGGTTGATGTCGACCCCCAGCCGCACCGAAACCACCTCGGCCAGCCTTTGCTTGTTGGCCTGCTTGACGGCGGCGAACTCGGCCCGGAAAGCAGCGTCCTCGGCCCAGGGCTCCAGCTTCTTCAACTGGTCCAGATGGGTGACCCAATCAGCGCCGATCTTGCCGGTGACCAAGGCCGACAGGCCGGGATTGGACAACAAGATCCAGCGCCGGGGCGTCACCCCGTTGGTCTTGTTGTTGATCTTGCCCGGGCTGAGGTGGTCGAAATCGGAAAAGATGGTGGATTTCATCAGCCCGGTATGAATGGCGGCGACGCCGTTGACCTTGTGGCTGCCGATCACCGCCAGGTGGCCCATGCGCACCCGGCGCTCGCCGTCCTCGCCCACCACCGACACCCGGCGCAGCAGGTCGTTGTCGCCGGGATGGCGATGGCGGACTTCCTGAAGGAATTCGTGATTCAGCTGATAGACGATTTCCAGATGGCGCGGCAGCACCCGGGCGAACAGGTCCACCGGCCAAGTTTCCAGGGCTTCCGGCAACAACGTGTGGTTGGTATAGGCGCAGGTGGCGCGGGTCAGCGCCCAGGCGCGGTGCCATTCGATCTGGTACTCGTCCACCAGCACCCGCATCAGCTCGGCAACCACCATGGCGGGATGGGTGTCGTTCAACTGGATGGCGACCTTTTGCGGCAGCTTGTCCCAGTCGGAATGCGATTTCCGGAAGCGGGCCAGGATGTCCTGGATCGAGGCGGCGACGAAGAAATATTCCTGCTTGAAGCGCAGTTCCTTGCCGCGGTCGGTCAGGTCCGACGGGTACAGCACCTTGGACAGGGTTTCCGATTCCGCCTTGTCGCGTACCGCTTCGATGTAATTGCCGGCGTTGAAATATTTCAGGTCGAATTCACGCGTCGACTTGGCGGTCCACAGGCGCAGATTGTTGACGGTCTTGCCGCCATAGCCGGGAATGGGAACGTCATAGGCCATGGCCATGACTTCCTCGGTGTCCATCCACTGGGCGCGGGTGTGGCCCAGCACGTCCTTGTAATGGACGACGCGGCCGCCGAAACGCACCGGATAGATGATTCCGGGGCGGGCGAATTCCCACGGATTGCCGTAACGCAGCCAGTTTTCAGGGCTTTCCACCTGCCAGCCATGTTCGACGTGCTGGGTGAACATGCCGTAATCGTAGCGGATGCCATAGCCGAAGCCCGGCACCCCCAGGGTGGCCATGGAATCCAAAAGACAGGCGGCCAGACGGCCCAGGCCGCCATTGCCAAGCGCGGCTTCCACTTCCCAGCCCAGGACCTCGTCGAAATCGACGCCCATCTCGCCCACCGCCTGCTTGACGGTGTCGTAGATACCCAGGTTGATCATGGAATTGGACAGCGTCCGCCCGATCAGGAATTCCATGGACATGTAATAGACGCGCTTCTTGTCTTCCGCGTAATAGCGGTTGAGCGTCGGCATCCAATGTTCGGACACCCGGTCGCGCACGGTGTAGGCGGCAGCCATGAACCAGTCGCGCGCGGTGGCGCTGATGGGTTCCTTGCCCACCGAATACAACAGGTGGCTGGCCATGGCGTATTTGATGCTTTCCACATCGTCGTCAAGCAGCTTGACCACCGGAGGTCCGACACGGCGCATATTGGGTCCTTCCAGACTGAATCCGTCTCAAGCATGAAGTCTCAGGGAAGGCGGACTTAAGTCAAGGCGTTTCGTTGCACTGCGAGCGCAAGGTGGCCAGCGCCGACGCGATACGCACAAGCCTGAAATCGTTCAGCAATGTGGGCACCTCGGCGGCGAAACGCCGCCGCCAATTGGGATGCTGGTCGACGGTTCCGGGCAGATTCATTTGCAAATTCAAGCCGAAAACGTCCTCCATCTGCACCATGGTCAGGCGTGAGCGGGCGCGGCCCAGATAGCGGTGGACACAATCGGAAAGCACCAAGACCTGCTCGTCGGTCAACTGGCCGGCGACGGGAAAATCGACGGCCAAACCTTCCTGTTCCACCAGGGCGGCGACCAGGGCGGCGCGGTCGGCGGCGCGGGCGGCCCGTTCCTCGTCCGCCATGCCGGGGCGCGGATACAAATCCAGCCGTTCGCGGCTGTCGATGTCGATTTCCAGCCACCAGCCGCGTAAAGACGGCAGGTCGTGGGTGGCGAAGATGGACAGCGCCTGTTCCTGGAATTCCTCGGGCCGCTTGAAACGGTCGGGGGCGGATTTTTCGAACACCATGACGCGATAGGCGAACAACGCCATGGCATCCATGCGTTCGCGGAATCCTTCGGGGACGGTCCCCAGATCCTCGCCGATGATCAGGCAGTTGTTGCGCACCGATTCCAACGCCACCAGCCGGAACAGATCGTCCACCGGATAGCGCACATAGGCGCCTTGGTCGGCGTCCACCCCCGGCGGCACCCAGTACAGGCGCTGCAACGCCATGGCATGGTCCAGCCGCAACGCGCCGGCATGGGCCATGTTGGCCCGCATCACCGCGATGAACGGCTCGTAGGCGGCTTCGCGCAGGGTGATGGGATTGAAAGGCGCCAAGCCCCAGTCCTGGCCCTTCAACGCCAGCGGATCGGGCGGCGCCCCCACCGACACCCCCAGCGCCAACCGGCCCTGTTCCATCCAGGCATCGGCCCCGTCCCCGGCGATGCCGACGCCCAAGTCGCGGTAAAGGCCGATTCCGGCGCCAGCCCGCAATCCGGACCGGTGGGCAGCGGCCAGTTGTTCGTCGGCGACGAATTGCAGCCACCAGTAAAATTCCACCTTGTCGCCGTGGGTGGCGGCGTACTCGGCCACCGCCGGCGAATCCGGGCGCCGGAACTCCTCGGGCCAGTGCCGCCAATAGGGCGTTCCGGCACGGGTGAACTTTTCCGCCAACGCTTCGAAGGTGCAGAACAGGCGGGCCTTGTCGCCGCCCGACGCCTGGAAGGCGCGGAAGGCTTGGGCGCGGTCGTCGCCGGCGGCCAAGTGCTGGTCGCGGAACCACTTGTAAAGCTCTTCCAGGATGGGGCCTTGCAAGTGGTTGATCTCGGCGTATTCGACCATCGGATAAGCGCGAAGGCGGGCCAGGTTGGCCTGGAAGCCCGGCGAGGCATAAAGCCGCTTGGCCGCCCGGCATTCCGAGAATTCCGGGATGGATTCCACGTCGACATAGGCGACGTTCAGGAAACGCCGTGACGACGGCGCATAGGGGCTGAATTTCTGCGGCTGGCTGGGGAACAGCGCATGCAGCGGATTGATGCCGACGGTGTCGGCCCCCATGCGGGCCGCCCCTTCGGCCAGCCTGGCCAGGGCGCCATAGGTGCCCACCCCCCAGTCGCGGTCGTCACGCAAGGCGTAAACCTGGGTGGCGATGCCCCAGGCCCCCCGCCCCTGCATCACCGCCTCCGGCACATGGGCCTTTTCGGGCGCCACCACCAACACGCAATCGTCGCCGCCCAGGGGGCCGCGCAGTTTCAGCCGGTGATAACCCAGCGGCGTATCGGCCGGTAGGGCCAGCCGCCAGCGCTTGATCAAAGCGCCATCCAGCCAGCGCTCCTCGATCCAGGACTGGGTGTCGGTCTGCACCTGTCCGCGCAGCACCACACCGGCCTCGGTGGTGATTTCCCAGTCCAGAACGTCCTTGTCGGCGGCGGCCGGAATGGTCAACGTCACCCACATGGCGACGCCGTGCTGGGCCACCGCCACCGGCCCCAGCCAGCGAGTCCACGGCCGGCGGTCCAGCTCGTCCAACGCGGCGGCCAGGCCCGCCTCGCTGTCGACGGCGAAGCCCATGGCCCGCAGGAAGGCGCGCTTGGTGCTTTCCGGCACCACCCGCCACTGGCCGTAGAAATCCCACCAACCATCTTCAATTCCAGCCAGCCGCGCCAATTGGTCGAGAATGTCGGTCGCGCCCATGGACAACACTCCTTATTGGCCGGGTTCGGATTGTCGCCGGCGCAGGACCGCCAGCGAATGGGGTTTCAGCGGAAAGCGGCTGCCGGCGGCACAGATTTCTTCGGACGTGATGGAATCGGTCCGCGCGGTGTCCAGGATCACGTCCCAGGTGCGCCCCAGTTCCGGCGGCGGCAGGGTATAGAAGATGATCTCGGTATAGGCGTTCAGCAACAGCATGAAGGTGTCGTCGGGGCCGCCGCCGGCGGTGTGCGACTGGATCTCGTCGGATTCGCCGGCCAGCACGCAGCCCAGCGAACGGGCATAGGGCATGGCCCAGTCGGCCTCGCTCATCTCCAGGCCGTCGGGGGTGACCCAGGTGATGTCCTTGATCACCTGCTTCTGGTCGCGCCGCGCCCCCTTGAAGAAACGCGGCCGGCTGAACACCGGATGTTCATGGCGCAGACGGATCATGCGGCGGACGAAGTCCAGCATGGCCTGGTCCTGGTTTTCCCAGTCGATCCAACTGATGTCGTTGTCCTGGCAATAGGCGTTGTTGTTGCCGCCCTGGCTGCGCCCGAACTCGTCGCCGGCCAGGATCATCGGCACCCCTTGCGACAGCAGCAGCGTCGCCATCAGGTTGCGCATCTGCTGAGTCCTGAGCGCCCGCACCTTGGGCTGATCGGTGGGGCCTTCGATGCCGCAATTCCACGAATAATTGGCGTCGGTGCCGTCGCGGTTGCCTTCGCGGTTGGCGTCGTTGCGCTTTTTCTCGTAGGACACCAGGTCGGCCATGGTGAAGCCGTCGTGGCAGGTGACGAAGTTCAAGCTGGCCCACGGCCGCCGTCCGCCCCAGCCGAACAGGTCGCTGGACCCGGTCAGCCGCGACGCCAGGTCGCCGATCTGCCCGCCGTCGCCGCGCCAGAAGCGGCGCACGGTGTCGCGGTAGCGGCCGTTCCATTCCGACCAGCCGGGCGGGAAAGCCCCCAGGCGATAGCCGTCGCCGCCGATGTCCCAGGGCTCGGCGATCATCTTGACCCGTGACAGCACCGGATCCTGGCGCACCGCGTCCAGGAAGCCGGAACCGCCGTCGAAGCCCGACTTTTCACGGGCCAGCGACGCCGCCAGGTCGAAGCGGAAGCCGTCCACGTGCATGTCCTCGACCCAATAGCGCAAGGAATCCATCACCATCTGCAACACGCGCGGATGGGACAGTTGCAGGGTGTTGCCGCAGCCGGAAAAATTCTCGTAATGCTGGGGCTGACCGGGAACCAGACGGTAATAGCTGGAATTGTCGATGCCCTTGTAGGACAGCGTCGGCCCCAGATGGTTACCCTCGGCGGTGTGGTTGTAGACCACGTCCAGGATCACTTCGATCCCGGCTTCGTGCAGGCGGCCGACCATGGTCTTGAAGTCGCCGTGCGACGAGGCGCCGTAATAGCGCGGGTCGGCGGCGAAGAAGCCGATGGGGTTGTAGCCCCAGAAATTGCGCAAGCCCTGGTCCACCAGATGGCGTTCGTCGACGATGGCGTGCACCGGCAGCAATTCCACCGCCGTCACCCCCAATTTCACCAGATGGTCGATCACCGCCGGATGGGACAATCCCAGGAAGGTGCCGCGGTGCTGGGTGGGCACCAGGGGATGCTTCATGGTGTAGCCGCGCACATGCAGTTCGTAGATGACGCTGTCGGTCCACGGCCGGTTGGGACGACGGTCGTCGCCCCAGGTGAAGGCGGTGTCCACCACCCGGCATTTGGGCATGAAGCGGGCATTGTCACGGCTGTCGGGCACCAGATCGGCCTTGGGATGGCCCAGCTTGAAGCCGAAATGGGCGTCCGACCACAACAGATGGCCGCTCAGCGCCTTGGCGTAAGGGTCGATCAACAGCTTGGCCGGATTGAAACGGTGCCCGGCCGGGGGATCGTAGGGGCCGTGGACGCGATAGCCGTACAACTG
>JAIWOG010000186.1 GCA_020217035.1 Magnetospirillum sp.
GCCCGGTCGCGCTTCCGGCAAATAGCCGTGCCAAACCTGGTCGGTGTATTCGGGCAGGCGCAGGCGTTCGACCTCGCGCCCGCTTTCGTCGAACAGGCACAGTTCCACCGCCTCGGCATGGGCGGAAAACAAGGCGAAGTTCACCCCGTTGCCGTCCCAAGTGGCACCAAGGGGATAGGAGGAACCAGGCCAGATACGGCGGCGATGGGGCATCAGCGTCCAACCAGCGATACAAGTGTCAGCAAGAAGCCATGGAAACCGCAACCATTCAAGCCCGCTTCAACACCAAGGTGGAGAGCGGCGGCAGGGTGACGGCGATGCACAGGGGTTGGTCGTGCCAGGGTTGGTCCTCGGCGACGATGCCGTCGCCGTTGTGGATGTCCGCCCCGCCATACCAGTGCGAATCGGTGTTCAGCACTTCCCGGTAACGCCCGCCCAAGGGCACGCCGATGCGATAGTCATAGCGGACCACCGGGGTCAGGTTGCAGACCACGACGCAGAAATCGTTGGCATCGTGGCCGCGCCGAATGAACGACACCACCGAATTGTCGCGGTCATTGCAATCGATCCACTGGAAGCCGGCGGGATCGTGGTCCAACTGGTGCAGCGACGGTTCGACCCGGTAAAGGCGGTTCAAGTCGCGCACCAGTCGCCGCACCCCCTCGTGCAGGGGATAATCCAGCAGGTGCCATTGCAGCGACGCTTCGCAGTTCCATTCGTCGCGTTGGCCGAATTCCTGGCCCATGAACAGCAGCTTCTTGCCCGGATGGGTCCACATGAAGGCGTAATAGGCGCGTAGGTTGGCGAAATTCTGCCATTCGTCGCCCGGCATGCGGCCCAGGATGCTGCCCTTGCCGTGCACCACTTCGTCATGGGACAGCGGCAGCACGAAATTTTCCGAGAAGGCGTAGAGCAGGCCGAAGGTCAGGCGGTCGTGGTGATAGCGGCGATGGATGGGGTCCTTGCTGAAGTAATCCAGCGTGTCGTGCATCCACCCCATGTTCCACTTGAAGCCGAACCCCAGGCCGCCGGCATAGGTGGGCTTGGACACCCCGGGCCAGGCGGTGGATTCCTCGGCGATGGTGATGGCGCCGGGATGTTCGGCGTAGACCACCTCGTTCATCTGCCGCAGGAAGTCGATGGCTTCCAGGTTCTCGTTGCCGCCATGTTGGTTGGGCAGCCATTCGCCGGGCTGGCGCGAATAATCCAGGTACAGCATGGACGCCACCGCATCGACCCTGAGGCCGTCCACGTGGTACTGCTCCATCCAGTAAAGGGCGTTGGAATAAAGGAAGTTGCGCACCTCGGTGCGGCCGTAATTGTAGATGTGGGTGTCCCAATCCTTGTGCAGGCCCAGGCGCGGGTCCTCGTGTTCGTAAAGGTGGGTGCCGTCGAAATGGTGCAGGCCGTGGGAATCGCGCGGGAAGTGCCCGGCCACCCAGTCGATGATGACGCCGATGCCGGCCTGGTGCAGACGCTCGACCAGCAGGCGGAAATCCTCGGGCGTGCCATGGCGCGAGGTGGGCGCGAACAGCCCCACCGGCTGGTAGCCCCACGACCCCGAGAACGGATGTTCGTGCACCGGCAGGAACTCGACATGGGTGAAGCCAAGGTCGGCGACATAGGCCACCAGCTTGTCGGCCAACTCGGCATAGGTCAGCATGCGGTTGCCGTCTTCCGGCACCCGCATCCACGAGCCCAGATGCACTTCGTAGATGGAGATGGGGGCGTGGCGGTCGTTGCGCTTGCTTTGCGCCGCCATCCATTCGCCGTCGGCCCAGTCGCGGTCCGCCAAATCGGCCACCACCGAGGCGGTGCGCGGCGGCACTTCGGCGGCATGACCATAGGGGTCGGCCTTCAACGGCAGCAGATTGCCGTGCACCCCGATCAATTCGTACTTGTAAAGCGTGCCGTTGCCCAAACCTGGGATGAACAATTCCCAGATGCCGGCGTCGTGGCGCAGCCGCATGGGATGGCGGCGGCCGTCCCAGCCGTTGAAGTCGCCCACCACCGACACCCGCTTGGCGTTGGGAGCCCAGACGGCGAAATGGGTGCCGGAAACCCCGTCCACCACCGCCAGATGGGCGCCCAGTTTCTCGAAGGTGCGCAGATGTCGGCCTTCCACCAGCAAATGAATGTCCAGGTCGCCCAAAAGCGGCCCGAAGCGATAGGGATCCTCGCGCTCGACCTTGCGGCCACCGATTTCCAGACGCAAACGGTAGCTGGCGGCCAGGGAATCGGACAGGGCGGCGGCGAAGAAACCGTCATCATGCAGACGCGCCAGTTCCACCTCGCCCGCCGGCCCCACCGCCCAGACCCGGCTGGCCTCGGGGGCGAAGACGCGCAGGTGCCAGCCGTCGGAACCGTGATGCGGTCCCAGAACGGCGAAGGGGTCGCCATGGGTGCCGCCGACCACGGCCTGGATGGCCGCTGTTTCCAGCGTGTTCGGATGCGCTTTGGTCATGGCCTGAAATCCCCTGCCGGACGAGACGTCGCCCCGTCCTTGGTAGCAGGCTTTCGCCCACAAGAACAGACCGTGCGGCGCAAGCGCGGCTTTCCGCCAGGTCATGGCTGATTACACTTTCAGATATGCCCATAATCTGTTAGAGGTTTTGGCCGAGGGGGCCGGTCGCGCTTGGCCGGCATATGACTTTTTTGAGGAGCCTGTCTGATGAGCGTCCTTCCCAAGGTTCTGGGCCTGACCGTCGCCGGCGTGCTGGTGATCGCCCTGTATCTGTCCACTTCCGTGGTCGGCACCCTGTTCTTCGGCGCGGTGAGCGCTCCCAGCACCGCCAACCCGCTGAGCTTCATGATCTATCTGGGCCTGGCCCTGACCGCCACCTTCCTGGCCATCGTCATGTACCTGGCCTCGACCGGCGGCGACGAAGCGTAATCCGCTTTCGCGTTCGGCAAAAAACGCCCCTGCCGCAAGGTGGGGGCGTTTTTTTATTGGCAGATCTTCATGTCCATGACCACGTCGGGATGGACGATCTCGGATTGCTTGGCGAACGTGTTCCAGCCGCTTTTGGTGACCGCCTGCAACAGCTTGTCCACCTGCCCGCAATAGGAAACGCTGAGCGGGTAATAGCGGTAATAGGTGACCAGCCGGCCATCGAAATAGGTCATCACTTCCAGCGCGTTGTCCTTGAACTCGCGGTCGAACACCTTCTTGCGCTTGGCCGTCTGCTGGGCTAGGCGGGTACCGAACTTGGTGTCGAAATCCTTCCACATCTTGGCGGTGCCGGGATTGTAATCAACGTCGCAGCGGTTGCCGCCTTCGCGCAGGAAGATGCCGTGGCGCACCAGCTTCTCGACCTTGACCTCGGCCTCGGTCAGGCAACGCTTGAACTTCACCTGGGCGAAGGCCGGGGTGGCAAGCAGGGACAGGATGGCGGCCAGGGTGATGGGGCGACGCATGGCCCGATTATGCCCGTTGCGGCGCCCGCAAGAAAGCCCTCAGGCGCCAGCCCAGCAACACCGCCAGGACAAGCGCGTAGACCACGGGCTCGCGCAGGTCGGCCTTGACCATCATCCAGAAATGGGCGACGCCCAGGATGGCCGCCGGAAACACCAGACGATGCAGCTTGCGCCACGCCTTGCCGCCCAAACGCCGGATCATCCCGTCGGTCGAGGTCAGCGCCAAAGGCAGCAACAGCAGGAAACAGCCCATGCCAAGCGTGATGTAGGTGCGCTTGACCACGTCCTTCCACAGCGCCGCCCAGTCGAAGAACAGGTCCACGCCCACATAGGACGCCAGATGCAGGCTGACATAGAAAAAGGCGAACAGCCCCATCATGCGGCGCAGCCGGGCCAAGGGCGCCCAGCCCGTCCATTGCCGAAGCGGCGTCACCGCCACGGCCAGCAGCAGGAACCGCAGCGCCCAGTCGCCCAAGGTGCGGTTCAAGGTTTCCACCGGGTTGACGCCCAGCGAGCCGTAAGCCGCCTGCCAGCCCAGCCAGACCAACGGCAACAGGCTGGCGGCGAAGACCAGGGGTTTCAGCCAGCGCATCAATGGTTGGCCTTCAGGTCCATGCCGGCATAAAGCCCCGCCACCTGATCGCCATAGCCGTTGAACATCAAGGTGGGGCGGCGGCGGAACTCGCCGATGCGGCGTTCGTTGGCCTGGCTCCAGCGCGGATGGTCCACTTCGGGGTTCACGTTGGAATAAAAGCCGTATTCGCGTGGATTGTATTTCTGCCAGGAATTGACCGGCTGCGCGGCGGTGAAGCGGATGCGAACGATGGACTTGATGGACTTGAAGCCGTATTTCCACGGCACCACCAGACGCAAGGGCGCCCCGTTCTGGGCCAGCAGGTCCTTGCCGTAAAGCCCGGTGGCCAGCAGCGTCAGCGGGTGCATGGCCTCGTCCAGGCGCAAGCCTTCCACATAGGGCCAGTCCAGCACCGGGATGCGCAGGCCGGGCATCTGCTCGCGGTCGGCCAGGGTGGTGAATTCCACGAACTTGGCCTTCGAGGTGGGCTCGAAACGCTTCAGCACCTCGGACAGTTGCACGCCGCGCCAGGGGATGACCATGGACCAGCCTTCGACGCAGCGCAGGCGATAGATGCGGTCCTCGACCTTCACCGGCTTGATCAGGTCTTCCAGGCCGATGGTGCCCGGCTTGGCGCATTCGCCGTCCACCGCCACCGACCACGGCGCCGTCTTCAGCCGCCCCGGCGCGTTGACCGCCGGATCTTCCTTGGCGGTGCCGAACTCATAATAATTGTTGTAGGTGGTCACCGCCTCGAACGGTGTCGGCGTGTCGTCGGAAGTCGCCGCCCGCAAGCCGCGCCCCGCCCCCAACAAGGTGCCGGCCGCCGCCGCCCCGGCCAGGAAGCGGCGACGATCCAAGTAAAGCGCCTGGTCGGTGACGTCGTTTTCACGCAGGTCCGCGGCGGGTCTTATCAGCATCGCCAATCTCCGTTTCCTTGTTCCTGACCATGTATACGCCACGATGGCGCCAAAGGTTACCGCCCCACCCCGCCACCAAAAAATGCAGATTGCTAATAAGTACAACCCAAACAATACTGACCCCACTTCTGGGGGGAGTCTCAGACCATGACCGAACGCGCTTTTACCCATGACAGCCAATTGGGGCCGGTGCTCCGCCTGTCCGTCGTCAACTTCTTGCTCAACATCGTAACCTTGTCGTTGTGGCGTTTTTGGGGCAAGACGCGGGTCAGGGCCTTGTTGTGGGGACAAACCCGCATCTGGAGCGAGCCGTTGGAATATGTGGGGCGCGGCGGCGAGCTTTTCATCGGCTTCCTGATCGCGCTTTTGGTGGTATTCACCCCCTACATGGTGGCGGTGGTGGTCGGCCAGTTGCTGGTCGCCGGCGGCCAGCCCCTGGGGGTGGCGTTGATCGCCGTGGCGCAGATCGCCATTTTCTTCCTGATCGGCATCGGGCTTTACCGCGCCCGGCGTTATCTGATGACCCGCACGGTGTGGCGCGGCCTGCGGGCCGGACAGGACGGCTCGGCCCTCACCTACGCCTTGCTGACCCTGGGGCATGTGGTGCTGCTGGGCCTGACCCTGGGGTGGTCGGGGCCGTGGATGTCGGTCAAGCTGGACCGCTATCTGATGAACAACACCCGCTTCGGCGACACCGGCTTCGACTGCGAGGCGCCATCGGCCGGGCTTTACAAGCGCTACGCCCTGGTGTGGTTCAGCTTCATCCCGGTCTTCCTGGTCCTGGCGGTCAGCACCATCGGGCCACTGGCCTTGAATATGCAGCTTGACAGCCAAGCCGACCAAATCCGCTATGTCGCCACCATCTACGCCCTGATCATCGCTTCGGTCCTGCTGTTCACCGCCCTGCCCTTGGCCGCCTATCACGCCGCCTATTGGCGCAACCTGGCCAGCCATACCCGCTTCGACGGCATCGGCTTCACCTTCGACATGGGGACCTGGCGGCTGATCCGGCTGTTCCTGGGCAACATGCTGATCACCGTCCTCAGCCTGGGCATCCTGCGTCCGGTGGCCAGCCAGCGCACCCTGCGGGCGGCCTGTGACCATCTGTCCATGGATCGCCAGCCCGATCTGGAACGCTTGTTCGCCTCGCAGCAGGCGATCCCGCGCACCGGCGAAGGGCTGGTGGCGGCGCTGGACAGCGTCGGCGAGTTCTAGCCCATGGATATTGCCGGCCTGTACCGCGACGGCAGAACGGCCCGCGACCACCAAGTCGTGGTGCGTCTGCTGGGGCACGGGCTGGACATCGTCGATGATGACGGGCGGTTGCTGGCGCAGTGGCCGCGCAGCCAGATACGGCGGGTGGCAAGGACAAAGGAAATCCGCCTGACCTGCTCGTCTTATCCCATGACCAGTTTGCTGCTGCCGCAACCGGGGCCGCTGGCGGAATGGCTGCCGCGAAAGCGCACTCCCAAGGGATTATGGATCGGATTGGTGGCCGGGGCGGCATCCATGGTGGCGCTGCTGGCCTGGGGATTGCCCCTGGCTTCCACCGCCATCGCCCATTTGGTGCCGGTGGAAGTCGAACGGCAACTGGGCCAGGTCTTGATGGCCCAGATCGACGAAGGCCAGGCCATCTGTTCCAACCCTTACGGCGTGGATAGCCTGAACCGCCTGGAACAACGGCTGGCGGCGGCGCTTCCCGCCCAGCAGCGCCCCATCCGGGTGGCGGTGGTGAACAACCCGATGGTCAACGCCGTCGCCCTGCCCGGCAACACGATCCTCTTGTTCAGCGGCTTGCTGGATCAAGCGGAAAGCGCCGACGAAATCGCCGGGGTGCTGGCCCACGAAATGGCCCATGTGGCCCAACGCCACCCGCTGGCGGCGGCCATCCGTTCCATCGGGGTGGCGTCCCTGGCGACGATGATGACGGGCGACCTTTCGGCCTTGGCGGCCAGTCTGGGCGGCATGGCCTTGGCCGGCCATTATTCCCGCGCCGACGAAAGCGCCGCCGACGAGATGGCGGTGAACATCCTGAACAACGCCGGCATCTCGCCCTTGGGTCTGGCGGCGTTCTTCGAGCGTCTTGACCAACGGGGGGATGAATTGCCGGAATTCCTTTCCAGCCACCCCGAATTGGCAAGCCGACGTCACAGGATCGTCAGCCTTGCGCCCGCCGGCCCGACGTCTCCGGCCTTGATCTGGCCAGAGTTCAAGCTGTTGAAGAACATCTGCGTTCAGCCCGCACGCAAGGATTCCACCCGGTAGGCGGAAGCCCGCAAGTCCACCGTGCCGCCGCCGTCCAACTCGGGGGTGTGGCGGTGCAGCCACAAGGTGGCGCCCAGCATCACCAGCACGGCCACGCCCAATTGCAGCAACGGACGGCGGCCAAGTCTGCGCAATCCGCCCAGGCGCAGGGCCAACAGGCGCTTGGCGACGCTTCGGTATTGCGAACGATAGGGCACGTCCATTTCAGCCTCCGGTCTTGTCTTGGCGGCGACCGTAAAAGCCGAATGTGTCAGAGGAATGGCTGAAAGCGGGCGATTTGGTAACAAAGGGTAACACGAGTGGTCAGATCCAGACGGATGGTCGGCGTAACATCGAATGCATCAGTGCCCTAGGCTGGGGACTCATTCAAAGCCATGCGATAACGACTGAAACAAGGGCAATGGCGGCAAGGTAGTTTTCGGCCAAGCGGTCATAGCGCATGGCGATCCTGCGCCAGTTTTTCAGGCGACCGAACAGCCGTTCAGTGACGTTTCGTCGCTTGTACGCGGTCCTGTCTAGGGGATAGCGCTTGGTCCGCGATGTCGTCGAGGGAATGACCGCCTTCATGCGGTGCTTCCTGAGCCAGGATCGCAGTTTGTCGGCATCATATGCCTTGTCGGCGAGGAGACGTTTCGGTGCGGCAAGCCCTTCCAACAACGGGATTGCCATGGAGATGTCCGCGACGTTACCCAGCGTAAGCGAAGGCGACCGGTCGGCCTTGAGCATCGGCCAAAGCATGGATTTTTGATGTTCTTCCGCCACGTGAGACGCCAATCGCTTCCGCCCAGGCCCCCTTTTTGAGCCGTGTGCCGAGCGGTGCGCCTTCACGAGGGTACATTCGCGGGGAACGGGTCAGCCCGCCTATCCCGACGAGCTGCTGTACAGCCTTCTGGTGCGCTTCTACCGCCATGTGTGTGAAACCAGCCCCAAGCGGACGCTGGATGTGCTGTTCGGCAATCGCTCGGTGCGGGCGGGCGTGCTGCTCCAGGCCAGCACAGCTCCGCCTCCTTCGCCGTGTCGGTGTGCCGGAAAATCATTGACCCAGTTGGGCCATTTGTGCTGGCGGCGCCATGGCGTTCTCATACCCTGCTCGGCGATTTTCATCGCCAGTGCGGATTTTTCCTGCTTGACTTTATGGAACGCGATAAACAACTTCCAGCGTCTATCTCCTGGGAAAAGCATCTATGAATGCATTGTCCGATCTGCTGTCCAGTCCCCATCTGCGGCGTCTAGCGCGGAGTACGCCTGGCTACTACACGGTGAAGAATTCTGTGCGCAACCTGCGCAACGCCGTGCGCCGGTCGGATCATTATGCGGCTGCGGCCATGGCGGCACTGGATAGGCCGCTTGTTCCGGTTCCGGTCAAGCTTGACCGCCCCCGCGCGGCGGCCATTGAGATCACCAACGCCTGCAACTTGAATTGCCGCATGTGCAACACCAAGATGCAAAGCCGCGACATGGGGCTGATCTCGAAGAAGGATTTCGAGCACCTCATCCTTGGGCTCAAGAAGGTCGGCATCCTTTCGGCCGATCTGCATACGGTGGGTGAAACTTTCGTTCATAAAGGGCTGGGCGATTTGGTGGAAATCGCCTGTCGCAACGATTTCGGCGTTGGCATCAGCACCAATGCCCAGTTCCCCGACAAGCTGCGGGAACTTCATAGCCGCTTTCCGTTCGTGGCCAATTCCTTCCGCTTTTCAATCGACGGCGCCAGCAAGGAGACCTTCGAGTTCATCCGAGTGGGGGCCTCCTGGGAAAGCCTGATGGAAAGCTTGGAAACGGTCAGGGACATCAATCATGGGAAGATCAATCGTAACATCAGCCTGACCATCGATTCCATCCTGTGCATGGCCAATGTGGGCGAAGTGGCACAGTATTTCGAAGTCTTCAGCCCCTACGTCTGGCCCGAACACATCCGTTTCGGCTTGGTCAACGGCCTTTCGCCGGATCCTTCGTTCTTTCGGCAGATGCTCCCCTTCACCAACCTCGTTCGGGCAGCGGCCCCCTGTTCGCTGCCCTTCACCGGCATTTGGTTCACCTATGACGGCAGGGCGACCACCTGCTGTCGCGATTACGACGCCGAACTGACCATCGGCGACGCCCTGTCACAGGACGTCATGGAAATCTGGGACGGCGCTCCGGCCAAGAGAATGCGCGAAGCCCAGCTCACGGGCATTGATCTCCCCAAGCCGTGCCAGAATTGCGACCGTCCTTATCATTTCGCGGACACCGTGGCCAATTGCTACATCCACCATCTCCGTCTCAACGGTAGCCGGCTAACCTCGGCGGCCTTCGGAGAGAAGATCCTGTCCCTGCTGGCATCCATGGACGAAGCCATGGCTAGCAAGGACATGGAATTGCTGCGCAAGCGGGTGGCGGCGGCTTTCCGTGGGGCTTGACCGAATGAAGCCTGTCATAATTGCGCTGATGTGGACGTGGGTCGTTCTGACGAGTTATTACGCGGAAAACTACAGTTATTACGTAAACAAGGCATCGTTGTATCTTGGGATTGTCTTCAGCAAAATATTCTCATGACGACGCTGGCCAATGTCATGTTTGCCATTTGCCTTTCGGGTGTCTGCCTTGGGATGGGTGGATACTTTGTGCGGCAACTTGATTCGCGCCGGATTCTGGATCCGGTCGAAGCTCTTTCGTCGGCGTTCGTCATCGGTTCGATGCTTGTCGCCTTCGCGGTGTGGGCCGTGGGCGTTTTTCGACTTGACGGGCTCAGCATGGCCGTCACGTCGGTGGTCCTCGGCTTCGTTGCCTTGCCAGGGATGCGGATGCGATGGGCCTGTTTTTCGCGGCCCGTCTTCTCGACGTCCCAACTTTGCTTGGTCTGGCTGATCGCCTTACTCGCCGTGGCCAATATTCTGGGAGCGCTCGCTCCTCCCAGCGACTTCGACAGTTTGAACTACCACCTCAGCCTTCCAAGGCGGGACCTTGAATTAGGGCGAATCGAAGCAACGCCTGGCATGGTGTTCTCGTTCTTCCCGCCACTGGTGGAGATGTTGGCGCGGCTTGGGATGGCCTTGGTTGACGACCGGACGCCCCAGATTGCCCACGCGCTGTTCGGGCTGGCTGCATCTGGCATAACCTATGCTATTGGGCGCCGTTGGGGCGGAAGCAGGACGACGGGCTTGGTGGCAGCAGCCATTTTCCTTTCCGTGCGGGGGGTCGTCTGGGAGAGTGGCACGGCGCAGGTGGAATTGGCATTGGCCGCAGCATTTGGCGGTGTGCTGCTTACGTATCGCCTGGGGCTCGACAACCGGTCTCCGGGGCTATTTGTTCTTGCCGGCTTGCTCCTGGGCGCAGCGGCCAACATCAAATATATCGCGTTTGTCTTTGCCCTTGGGTTGGGGGCGGTCATGTTGTGGGACCTGTTCCGCCGGCGAATTACGCCGTTCATGTTTTTCGTTGTCCCGGTTGTAACCCTTGCACTACTTCTTCCGCTGCTGGCGCAGAACGCCTTGGGGACCGGGAACCCTGTCTTCCCCCTTTTCCACGACAAGGTTGTTGCGGACGCCATCAATCCCTACGAAGGGATGGGAGAGATTTTCGGCCGCGAACGGTCCTTGTTGAATCTTTTGCGAGGCCCTTGGGACGTCTTCATCGTTCCCACATGGTATTTCGACGGACAGGTTTTCGGGCCGCCCATCATCTTGGCTTTCCTTCCCGTCGTCTTCTTGCTGGGCCGGGGCATGGGCGGTTGGTGGCGTGAATGGACGGTCATGGCCGTCTATTACGTGGTCTGGTATTACGTGCTCTCGCAGCAGATCAGGTTTTTCCTGCCGGTGCTGCCGGTGCTGTGCGCCTTGACGGCCATGGGAATTTGGCTGCTTTGGGACCAGACGAAGACGCGGCCCTGGTGCCGCCGCGCCATGCTTGCCGTGCTTGTCGTTTTCTCTCTCAATCAAGCCCTGTTCGTGGGCATTTACGGGTTATTGCGTTACCCGGCGGCGCTCGGCTTGCAATCACGTGATGCCTACCTGTCCAGCACTCTGAATGGTGGTTTGCACGAGGATGTCTGCCGCGAGGTGTCCGAGCGGCTGAGGCCCGGCGAACGCTATATCGCGGTCCTGGACATGTATCCGCATTTCTGTCCCCAACTGCCGATGATCGCCAATTTCCTGGATGACGAGAGGCCGCAGGCCCTTAGTCGCCACTTGCCGCCGCTCACCCGCCAGCGGCTGATCGACGCGATGCGGAGCGATAATGTTGCGCTGGTGGTGGTGCTTTCAGCCATCGATGCGCGGGCAAGCGGCATCGGCGTGGCCTCGCAAGAAACACCCGATCTCGGCGCCCAGCGTCTCGGCAAGCCCCTGATCCCCGCCCTGGAAACCCTGCGTCCGTTGGTGGCGGGGCGCCGCGCCGTCATCTATGACGGCCGCCAAGTGCTGGAGGAATTGGAGCGCCTGGAGCGGCGGGACACATCGGCTGTCCCTGCGGAATCAAAATCCTGGCGCACTGAATAGAGGATGTCGCCGGCTCGTTTCGAGCGCCGGATTGTATGGCTGAACTGCGTCACTCCGTTGGGTCCAGTGCCAGGAACAGGCGCCAGCCGCCGGGTTCCATCGGCGGCGAGTGGTGCGGCAGACCGCCGCCCCGATGGGCCGGCCAAGCCTTCCATTACGCGCATCCGCTCGTCCTTGACGGTGATCAGAAGGCGCAAGGCGTCGTGGGGGCACGGCATTTCGTCGGCGAAGGCGGTTGTCCTCACAATCTGGTGGAAGCGTGGGCGCGGTTCGGCCTTTCCGAGCGCGGCGGCTAGACTTATGTCCGTTTTGGATCTGCCAAGGCATGAATTACCATCGCGCTTTCAACGGAAAGTGCTTAATCAGGGGATGTGTTAGAGTCCGTTTGAGAATGTCAGGGGTGGCTGATCCTGCGGACAAGCAGATTTTCCCATGGATTTGAATGAGTCCACTACCTAGGGTGTGCCGACGCTGACCAGCGACGCCGAGGCCACGCGGTTCGGCGACTTCTTCGCCGACTTCTTCAATTCGGCGATCAGTTGGCTGACGTCGTCCACGCTGAACAGCGGCCGACCGGCCGGCAGGTGGACGATGGCGGCCGACACCGTCATCAACGGGAAACGCACGATGTTGCCGACCCGGTCTTGGCCGACGATATGGCCCTGACGCCGCGTCTCGTCGTCATAGAAGCTTTCCACGTCACGGGCAAAGGCGGTGCACAAATCGGACGCCACCCGCAGGGATTCCTCGAACCCCATGCGCCGGAAGCCGCCGAAGAAGTCGTCGCCACCCACATGGGCGGGAAAGCTGGTGTCGCGCGGCAACGCCTTGGCCAGCAGTTCGGCGAACAACAAGATGGCGCGGTCGCCCAAGCGGAAGCCGTATTTGTCGTTGAACGGCTTGAAGTTGTCGAAGTCGAAATAAGCCAACACGTATTCCACGTCGGTGGCGCCCAAGGCTTCCGACACGTATTCGTGGATCAGGTTGTTGCCGGCCAGCTTGGTCAGCGGGTTCTGGTCGCGCGCCGCCGCCAGGTTCTTTTCGTTGATGACGCGCAGCAGCGAATGGGCCGACAGGAAGCCCACATACTTCATGTCGTCGACGATGATGAT
>JAIWOG010000187.1 GCA_020217035.1 Magnetospirillum sp.
ATGACTAAGGAGATGCCTAAGACTCCTTTATTAGACCAGTTAGAGGAGGGTCCTTGGCCTTCGTTCGTTACTGGTTTAAAGCGGTTAGCTCAGTCGGAGGACAAGCCTTACGCTGGTATGATGAAGGACTTATTAGGTCAGTTAGAGCGGTCGTACGAGACTCGGAAGGGTTACTGGAAGGGTGGTACTGTTGGTGTTCGGGGTTACGGTGCTGGTGTTATACCTCGGTTCTCGGAGATAGCTTCGGAGTTCCCTGAGTCGTCGGAGTTCCACACTTTACGGATAATGCCTCCTGCTGGTATGCACTACGACACTGACGTTTTACGGAAGATGTGCGACGTTTGGGAGGAGACTGGTTCGGGTTTAATAGCTTTACACGGTCAGTCGGGTGACATAATGTTACAGGGTACTCGGACTGACAAGGTTCAGGACGCTTTCGACGGTTTCAACAAGTTAGGTTTCGACTTAGGTGGTGCTGGTGCTGGTGTTCGGACTTCGGTTTCGTGCGTTGGTGCTGCTCGGTGCGAGCAGTCGTGCTACGACGAGGCTAAGGCTATGCGGTCGGTTTTAAACTCGTTCAAGGACGACATACACCGGCCTTCGTTACCTTACAAGTTCAAGTTCAAGTTCTCGGGTTGCGCTAACGACTGCGCTAACTCGATACACCGGTCGGACATGGCTGTTATAGGTACTTGGAAGGACGACATGCGGGTTGACCAGACTGAGGTTAAGGCTTACATAGCTAAGAACGGTCGGAAGTGGGCTATAGACCAGGTTATATCGATGTGCCCTACTCGGGCTTTATCGTTAAACGACGACGACACTTTAGACGTTGACAACAAGTCGTGCGTTCGGTGCATGCACTGCTTAAACGTTATGACTAAGGCTTTAAAGCCTGGTAAGGAGCGGGGTTTATGCGTTTTAGTTGGTGGTAAGCGGACTTTAAAGATAGGTGACTTAATGGGTACTGTTGTTGTTCCTTTCATGAAGATGGAGTCGGACGAGGACTACGAGGCTTTAGTTGACTTAGCTCACCGGATAATGGAGTTCTTCATAGACAACGCTTTAGAGCACGAGCGGACTGGTGAGATGATAGAGCGGATAGGTTTAGCTAACTTCTTAGAGGGTATAGGTGTTGACGTTGACCCTAACATGATAACTGCTCCTCGGTCGAACTCGTTCGTTCGGATGGACTCGTGGCCTGAGGAGGCTGCTAAGTGGCAGAACCGGCGGTCGGCTCCTGTTGCTGCTGAG
>JAIWOG010000188.1 GCA_020217035.1 Magnetospirillum sp.
ATGACTGCTGCTCAGGCTTACCAGACTGTTGAGCACGGTGTTCCTGACCCTATGCAGTACATGCACCCTGTTATGAAGAAGAACTACGGTAAGTGGGCTTGGCACGACCGGCCTCGGCCTGGTGTTTTACACCACGTTGCTGAGTCGGGTGACGCTATATGGACTGTTAAGGCTGGTACTCAGCGGCAGATGGACGTTTACACTATACGGCAGTTATGCGACATAGCTGACAAGTACGGTGACGGTCACATGCGGTTCACTGTTCGGTCGAACGTTGAGTTCATGGTTGCTGACGAGGCTAAGGTTGAGCCTTTAATAAAGGCTTTAGAGGAGGCTGGTTTCCCTGTTGGTGGTACTGGTAACTCGGTTTCGATGATATCGCACACTCAGGGTTGGTTACACTGCGACATACCTGGTACTGACGCTTCGGGTGTTGTTAAGTCGTTAATGGACGAGTTATACCAGGAGTTCAAGAACGAGGAGATGCCTAACCGGGTTAAGATAACTACTTCGTGCTGCCAGATAAACTGCGGTGGTCAGGGTGACATAGCTATAAACGTTCAGCACACTAAGCCTCCTAAGATAAACCACGACTTAGTTGCTAACGTTTGCGAGCGGCCTGCTGTTGTTGCTCGGTGCCCTGTTGCTGCTATACGGCCTGCTTTAGTTAACGGTAAGCCTTCGTTAGAGGTTGACGAGAAGAAGTGCGTTTGCTGCGGTGCTTGCTACCCTCCTTGCCCTCCTATGCAGATAAACGACCCTGTTCACACTCAGATAGCTATATGGGTTGGTGGTAAGCACTCGTCGACTCGGTCGAAGCCTACTTTCCACAAGTTAGTTGCTGCTGGTATACCTAACAACGCTCCTCGGTGGCCTGAGGCTGCTGCTATAGTTAAGAAGATATTATACGCTGACAAGGAGGACGCTAAGCCTTGGGAGCGGATGAACGAGTGGATAGACCGGATAGGTTGGCCTCGGTTCTTCGAGTTAACTGGTATACCTTTCACTAAGTTCCACTTAGACAACTGGCGGGGTGGTCGGTCGAACTTAAACGCTTCGGCTCAGTTACACTTC
>JAIWOG010000189.1 GCA_020217035.1 Magnetospirillum sp.
GCCCCGGCCCACATTGCCATCACCGCCCATTTCGGGCATCACAGGGACACGGGACTCAACCTCTGAACGGGATCAATCAGGGGAACAGGTCAGATCACAACAGCACGATGATTGGGAAAACCTGAAGGTGGACAACTGGGTCGGCCCCAAGACCAGAACCGCCTTCGGTCGGGTGCTGCAAAACGAGGATGCAGACAAATTCACCACCGCCTTCGGGCGTGGCTTGGGACTGCTGTGATCAGGACCACGCTTCTTTTATGCCGTCATGGCACCATGGGGAGCGCAAAGAAAAGGCCCGCCTGTGTTTCCACAGGCGGGCCGATCCTTAGCAACGACCGCAGAGAAGTCTTACTTCTCTTCCTGGGCCCGGCGCATGGCGGCGCCCAGGATGTCGCCCAGGGACGCACCCGAATCCGACGAGCCGTACTCGGCCATGGCGGCCTTTTCTTCGTCGATTTCGCGGGCCTTGACCGACAGGGTGACCTTGCGGGCGCCCTTTTCGATCATGGTCACCTTGGCGTCGATCTTTTCGCCGACGGCGAAACGCTCGGGGCGCTGTTCGGACCGTTCACGCGACAGTTCGGCCTTGCGGATGAAGCCCGACATGCCGTCGACCTGGACTTCCAGGCCGTTCTCGGTGACCTGGGTCACGGTGCAGGTGACGATGTCGCCCTTCTTGACGTTGGCGACGGCGTCCTGGAACGGATCGGAACCCAGCTGCTTGATGCCGAGCGAGATGCGTTCCTTTTCCACGTCCACGTCCAAGACCTTGGCCTTGACCATGTCGCCCTTCTTGTATTCGGCGATGGCGGCGTCGCCCGACTTGTCCCAGGACAGGTCCGACATGTGGACCATGCCGTCGATGTCGCCGGACAAGCCGATGAACAGACCGAATTCGGTGATGTTCTTGACTTCGCCTTCGACTTCGGTGCCGACCGGGAACTTCTCGACGAAGGATTCCCACGGATTGGCCAGGCACTGCTTCAGGCCCAGGCTGATGCGACGCTTCTGCGGGTCGACGTCCAGCACCATGACTTCCACTTCCTGCGAGGTGGAAACGATCTTGCCGGGATGGACGTTCTTCTTGGTCCACGACATTTCGGAAACGTGCACCAGACCCTCGACACCGGGTTCCAGCTCGACGAACGCGCCGTAATCGGTGATGTTGGTGACGCGGCCGACGAACTTGGCCTGCACCGGGTACTTGGCTTCCACGCCTTCCCACGGATCGGCGTCCAGCTGCTTGATGCCGAGCGAGATGCGCTGGGTTTCCGGGTTGAAGCGGATGACCTGGACCTTGACGGTCTGGCCGATATGCAGCGCTTCGGACGGATGGTTGATGCGCTTCCAGGCGATGTCGGTGACGTGCAGCAGGCCGTCGACGCCGCCCAGGTCAACGAACGCACCGTAATCGGTGATGTTCTTGACGACGCCTTCCAGGATCTGACCTTCCTTCAGGTTCTCGATCAGTTCGGAACGCTGTTCGGCGCGGGTCTCTTCCAGCACGGCGCGGCGCGACACGACGATGTTGCCGCGAGCCCGGTCCATCTTGAGGATCTGGAAGGGCTGGGGAGTGCCCAGCAGCGGGGTGATGTCGCGCACGGGGCGGATGTCCACCTGCGAACCGGGCAGGAAGGCGACGGCGCCCGACAGGTCGACGGTGAAGCCGCCCTTGACGCGGCCGAAGATGACGCCGTTGACGCGCTGGTTGTCCTGGAAGGACTTTTCCAGCAGGGTCCAGGCTTCTTCGCGCTTGGCCTTCTCGCGGGACAGAACGACTTCGCCGTTCTTGTCTTCATAACGCTCGACGAACACGTCGATGGCGTCGCCGGCCTTGATTTCCGGAGCGCGGCCGGCGGTGGCGAATTCCTTGAGCTGCACGCGGCCTTCCGACTTCAAGCCGACGTCGATGACGGCGAAGTCGTTTTCCACGCGCACGATGATGCCCTTGATGACCGAACCCTCGAACGGGTTGGCGACGCCCATGGTCTCATCCAGCAGGGCGGCAAAATCTTCCATAGTCATATGATACTTCCTTTCTTCACATCTTTCGGGCCAGCCGGTTGTCTCCGGCGGTCTTGCGGGGAAAACCCCCGCCTCATGGGAACAGGCCCCGCGCCTGATGGGCCGGGGCCGGAAAAAGCGGACTCTTACAGCTTTGCGCGGATAAACGCAATCGCCGCGTCGAAAGCGGCGTCGGCGTCCATCTGGGAGGTGTCCAGGATGTGGGCGTCGTCCGCCGGCTTCAGGGGCGCCACCGCACGCGACGAATCGCGCTCGTCGCGTTCGCGCATCTCGGCCAGAACTCTGTCGAAGCTGGTCGCCACCCCCTTGCCCTGCAATTCCAGCAGACGGCGCTGGGCCCGGGTTTCGGCGCTGGCGGTGACGTACAGCTTGATGGGGGCGACGGGGCACACCACGGTGCCGATGTCGCGGCCATCCAACACCGCGCCCTTGCCGCCCGGCGGACAGGCGGCGAAGCGGCGCTGGAAGTCCAACAACGCGGCACGGACCTCGGGGATCACCGCCACCTTGGATGCGGCTTGCGCCGCGTCGTCGCCGCGCAGGTCGCCCGCCTGCAAATCCTCGGGCTGCAAGTCGCGGGCGGCTTCGCCGGCACGGGCCGGATCGGCGGGGTCGAAGCCGGCGCGATCCACCTTCATGCCGACAGCGCGATAGATCAATCCGGTGTCCAAATAGTCGAAGCCCAACTCGGCGGCGACGCGACGTGCCAGGGTGCCCTTGCCGGCGGCCGCCGGCCCGTCGATGGCAATAATCACACTCATAGAACAGCCTCTGTCTTGGAGATCTTCGCCCCCATGCCGTTCATCAGGTCGACGAAGCCGGGGAAGCTGGTGTCGATGGCTTCGGCATCGTCCACCGCCACCGGATCGGCCGAGGCCATGCCCAGGACCAGGAAGGCCATGGCGATGCGGTGGTCCAGGTTGACGGCGATGGTGGCGCCGCCCATGGGCGGTTTGCCGGTGCCGTGGACGATCAGGGTGTCGCCGTCTTCTTCCACCTGGACGCCGCAGGCCGCCAAGCCGCGCATCGTGGCGGCGAAGCGGTCGCTTTCCTTGACCCGCAATTCCGACAGCCCGAACATGCGGGTGGTGCCTTGGGCGAAGGCGGCGGCCACCGCCAGGATGGGATATTCGTCGATCATCGAGGGCGCACGCTCCGCCGGCACGTCGACGCCCCGCAAGGCGGAATGGCGCACCCGCAGATCGGCCACCGGCTCGCCGCCTTCCTCGCGCTCGTTCTCGAAGGCCAGGTCGGCGCCCATCTCGCTCAGGCTTTGGTAGAGACCGGTGCGCAGCGGGTTCATGCCCACCCCCTTCAGCACGATCTCGGAACCCGGCGTGATCAGCGCCGCCACCGCCGGGAAGGCGGCCGAGCTGGGGTCGGCGGGCACCACCACGTGGCGGCCGGTCAGTTCGGGGAAGCCAGTCACCGTGATGATGCGTTCGCCCTGCTCGCCGTGTTCCACGTCCACCTGGGCGCCGAAATTCCTCAGCATCAATTCGGTGTGGTCGCGGGTGGCCTCGCGCTCGATCACCGTGGTGCGGCCGGGGGTGTTGAGGCCGGCCAGCAGGATGGCCGACTTCACCTGGGCCGAGGCCACCGGCAGTTCATAGGTGATGGGCAGCGGATTGTTGGTTCCCACCACCGCCATGGGCAGGCGGCCGCCGTCGCGACCGAAGAACCGCGCCCCCATCTGGGACAGCGGCGCTGATACCCGCTTCATCGGCCGCGACCGCAACGACGCGTCGCCGGTGAACAAGGTGGTGAAGGGATGGCTGGCCACCAGCCCCATCATCAGCCGGGCCCCGGTGCCGGAATTGCCCAGGTCCAGCACGTCGTCGGGTTCCTTCAGGCCGCCGACGCCACGGCCGAACAGCCGCCAGGTGCCGTCGGCCAGGCGTTCGACCTCGGCGCCCAAGGCGCGCATGGCGGCGGCGGTGCGCAGCACGTCGTCGCCTTCCAGCAGGCCCTCCACCCGGCTTTCGCCGACCGCCAGCGCACCGAACATCAGGGCGCGGTGCGACACCGACTTGTCGCCCGGCACCTTGGCCGAGCCGGAAAGCGCCGCAGCACGGCGGGAAATCAACGGTTTGGACATGATGGCTCCCTCATTCCAGGCCGCGCTGGTCTAACACACATGGCCGCCCATCGCATAGAGCAAGCGGCAAGAATGCGTTTTCGTTTTGACATGGTGGGGCGAACATGGCAAATGCCGCCTCTAAGCCAGTTTTCAAGGAGGATTTCGCCGTGGCCAAGCCGGAATGGGGCCAGAAGCGCACATGCACCAGCTGCGGGTGCCGCTTCTATGACTTGACCCGCTCTCCCATCACCTGCCCCAAATGTGGCGCGACGGTGGAACCGGAGATGCCCTTCAAGGTTCGCCGCAGCAGCGTTCCGGCCGACAAGGCCCGCGCCGCCGAGAAGGTCGCCGTGGTCGCCGCCGTGGTCGACGACGAGGTCCTGGACACCGAGGAAGAGAGCGCCGAGGACGATGAAAGCGGCCTGATGGAAGACGCCTCCGACCTGGGCGAGGACGACGACGACATGGCCGAGGTCATGGAACACATGGACGAAGGTCTGGAAGAAGAGATCTGACCCGGCCCGGAAAAAAGTTTTCGAAACGGCGTTTTTTTAGGCTTGACCCCCGCTTTCGAAATCCATATGTTCCGCCTCCACCGACGGACGCCCAAGACCGACGGTGACGAGATAAAGGGGCTATAGCTCAGTTGGGAGAGCGCTTGAATGGCATTCAAGAGGTCGGCGGTTCGATTCCGCCTAGCTCCACCAAGATCAACCCTCGGCTTCGGCCGGGGGTTTTTCTTTGCCGTCTATTAACCCTCCACGCGCTATGATGGCGCAGGCGCCGAGAACGGTGCGACCGAAGCAGAAGCTGGAGGGATCGATGGTCAACACCATCGCGGCGGCGCATGTCGCCTTGGCCATGGCCAAAACCGCCATCAAGGCCAGCAAGGACGGTTTGTCCGAGGAAAAGCTGGCGCAATTGCATCAGAAGCACCAAGAGGGCGTCGACGCCCTGGACAAGGTGCTTCAGGCCCGCAAGCAGGCCCGCGCCGACCGCAAGGCGGCAGCCCGGCAAAAGCTGGAACAGATCAAG
Source organism: Magnetospirillum sp. (assembly GCA_020217035.1). Lineage (GTDB taxonomy): Bacteria > Pseudomonadota > Alphaproteobacteria > Rhodospirillales > Magnetospirillaceae > Magnetospirillum. The sequence continues at coordinate 5,141 of JAIWOG010000189.1, forward strand.
CAGCGCATACAGATGCTGAAGATGCTGGCGGCCCATTCCAAGGACGCCGCCCGCGAACTGGCGCGGCTGGCCCGCGAGTTGAAAGGGGCGGCCCGGGAATACCGCGCCACCGAGCCGGCATCCGACATCGCCACCAGCACCACCACCCCGGAAAGCCAAGCCGCCGAGCGCGAAGCCGAGGCCAAGGCCGACAAGGACTTCGCCGCCGAGGTCAAACGCGTCGGCCAGATGCTGAAATCCCTGTTGAAGCGCCATCGCCCCGAGGACGACGAGGACAAGCGCGGCCTGGACCGCGCCCGCAAGGATTTGCGAAGTGCCGACGACGACGCCAGCGCCATCGCCGCCCAGGCCGATGGCGGGGTTGTTCTGGGCGCGGTGGGGCTTGTGATCTGAACGTCGATTATCCCGGCAGCACCAGGATTGCCCGGAAGTCATTGACGTTGGTGCGTGTCGGTCCAGTCACCACCAGGTCGCCCAAAGCCGCGAAGAAGCCATAGCCGTCGTTGTCGGCCAGGCGTGCCCTGGCGTCCAATCCCTGCCCCCGGGCACGGGCCAGGGAATCGGGGGCCAGGATGGCGCCGGCATTGTCCTCGGTGCCGTCGATGCCGTCGGTGTCGCAGGCCAAAGCCCAGATGTCGGCATGGCCGTCCAAGGCTACCGCTAAGGCCAGCAGGAACTCGGCGTTGCGGCCGCCCCGCCCCTGGCCGCGCACGGTCACCGTGGTCTCGCCCCCCGACAACAGCACGCAAGGCGGGGGCGTCGGCTGGCCGTGGGCGGCGGCTTGGCGGGCAATGGCGGCCATCACCTTGGCGACCTCGCGGGCTTCCCCCTCGATGGCGTCCCCCAGAACCAGGGGGGTGACCCCGGCGGCTCTGGCGGCCCTGGCGGCGGCCTCCAGCGCCATCTGGGGGGTGGCGATCAGACGGGTCTTGGACAGGGCCAGACGCGGGTCGCCGGGCTTGGGGCTTTCCTCGACGGCGCGGACCAGATGCCGGCGCACCGCGTCGGGCACGGCGACGCCGTATTTGTCGATCACCGCCAGCGAATCGGCGAAGGTGGACGGATCGGCCACGGTGGGGCCCGAGGCGATGACGGAAGGATCGTCGCCGGGCACGTCGGAAATCATCAAGGTCACCACTTGGGCCGGCCAGGCGGCGGCGGCCAGACGCCCGCCCTTGATGGCCGACAGATGTTTGCGCACGGTATTGATCTCGTCGATGGAAGCGCCGCAGCGAAGCAATTCGCGGGTCACCGCCTTCTTGTCGTCCAGGCCGAGCCCCGGCGCCGGCTGCACCATCAGCGCCGAGCCGCCGCCCGAGATCAGGCACAGCAGCAGATCGTCCGCCCCCAACTCGGCGGCCAGGGACAGGATACGGGCGGCGGCATCCTGGCTGGCGTCGTCGGGATTGGGATGGCCGGCTTCCACCACCTCGATGGCCCGCGTCGGCAGGCCGTGGCCGTAACGGGTGACCACCAGACCCGAGAGCGGGCCTTGCCACGCCTCCTCCACCGCATGGGCCATGGCAGCCGCCCCCTTGCCGGCGCCGACCACCACGGTCCGCCCCTTGGGCGGTGGCGGCAGGTACTGGGCGATCCGCCCATCGGGCAGAGCGGTGGCGATGGCGGTGTCGAACAGATGACGCAAAAAGGCGCGGGGATCGGTGAAGGCGTTCATGGCACGGCCCTTCATTGCGGGACAGGGGGCAGGTCGACCACAAAAACCAAGCCCCGCGGGCGGATCAGCGCTCGTCGCGGGGCTTTCGGTTTGCGGCTACACTAGCCTTAGTATTCGGCGCAATGCCGATAGGAGACCTTCAGATTTTCACACCACGAAGATACCATCTAAGCGGCATCTCCTTTGTTACCCGGCGGTGTCATGCCGTTACACACCCTCCCTTTCCGGCGCGGCTGCTTCACATGAAGCCAAAGCTGTTGGCCGGAACTCTAGAGACTGCCAGAGGGTTACTTGACCTCGTCTGCCTCTTACTTACAGCCCTATTTAACGCCCATTTGACGCCCGAGTCAAGAATCACAGCAAGAACAGGGTGGCCAAGCCCAGGAAGGCGAAGAAGCCCAAGCTGTCGGTACACATGGTCAGGAAGATGGACGACGCCACCGCCGGGTCGACGTCGAACTTCTCCAGGGTCAACGGGATCAACGACCCCATCAGCCCGGCCACCAGCAGGTTGAACACCACGGCCGCCGCGATGACCACGCCGACCAGCGGCATGTCGAACCACGCCCAGGCGATGGGACCGATCAGGCAGGCCAGCACCAGGCCGTTGATGGCGCCCACCAGGATTTCCTTGCCGATGATGCGCAAAGCGTTGTCGGAATCCAGTTCCTTGGTGGCCAGGCCGCGCACCGCCACCGCCAGGGTCTGGGTGCCGGCATTGCCGCCTAAGCCCGCGACGATGGGCATCAGCACCGCCAAGGCCACGATCTTTTCCAAGGTGGCTTCGAACAGGCCGATGACCGACGACGCCACGATGGCGGTGCCCATGTTGACCAAAAGCCAGGGGATACGGGCGCGGACGGTGTCCTTCACCGCGCGGTAAAGGTCGGTGTCGGGCACACCGGCCAGACGCAGCATGTCGTCGGCGGCTTCCTCGTCGATGACGTCGACCACGTCGTCAACGGTGATGACGCCGACCAGACGACCGGCGCCGTCGGCGACAGGGGCGGACACAAGGTCGTGCTGACGGAACAGGAAGGCCACTTCTTCCTGGTCGGCGGCGACCGGGACGATGACGCTTTCGGCGTCCATGATCTCGCGCAGACGTACCGGACGCTTGGACCGCACCAATTTCGCCAGTCCGATCTTGCCGATGGGGCGATGGCGCGGATCGACCACGTAAAGGTCGTAGAAATCCTCGGGGATGGTGGTGCTGGCCCGCAGGTAGTCGATGGTCTCGCCCACCGTCCAATAGGCCGGCACCGCCACCAATTCCCGCTGCATCATGCGGCCGGCGGAATATTCCGGATAGGACAGGCCCTGGACGACGATGGCGCGGTCCTCGCTGCCCAGCGCGTCGAGCACGCGGTTGCGCTCGTCCTCGTCCAACTGCGACACCAGCCACACGGCGTCGTCGGAATCCAGTTCCGAGATGGCGGTGGCCAGATCGGCGAAGCCCAGGGCCTCGATCACCTCGTCGCGGACGCTTTCGTCAAGCTCGGTCAGGATTTCCGGTTCGAAATCGGCGCGCAGCACCTCGACCAGACGCACTCGATCCTCGGGACTGAGGCGTTCCAAAAGGTCGGCGGCGTCGGAATAATGCAGCGGGTCGGTAAGCGCGGCCGCCGCCTCGGCGTCGCCCTTTTCCAGCGCGTCCTCGACAGCGTGCACGAAATCGGGATCGAGGCCGTAAAGGTCGTCCTCGATCTCGAGCCGGGCCGGTTCGTGCACTCTGTCTTGGCTGTGATCCAAACTACCCCCGCTGATGGGCTACCATCTGGGCGTCCACGGCGGCCAATGCGGTCATGTTGACAATGTTCCGCACGGTCGCCGAAGGCGTCAGAATATGGGCCGGCAACGCGGCGCCCATCAGGATGGGTCCGACCGACAGGCCTTCCCCCAGAACCTTGAGCAGGTTGAACGAAATGTTCGCCGCGTCCAGGCTCGGCATAATCAACAGGTTCGCCTGTCCCTTCAAGCGCGAGTTTGGGAAAATGCGGGCACGGATGTCTTCTTCCAGCGCCGCGTCGCCATGCATCTCGCCGTCGGCCTCCAGATAGGGGGCGCGTTCGTGCAGCAAAGCGATGGCCGACCGCATCTTCTGGGCCGATGGGGTGTCGCGTGCGCCGAAATTGGAATGGGACAGGAAAGCCACCTTGGGCTCGATGCCGAAACGACGCACCTCTTCCGCGGCCAACAGGGTGTTCTCGACGATCTGTTCCGGCGTCGGGTCGGCGGTGACGTAGGTGTCGCAGATGAAGAAGGTGCCCTGGGGCATGATCAGCAGGTTCATGGCCGCCGGAACCTTGACGCTTTCCTTGACGCCGATGACGTCGACGATGTGTTCCAGGTGCTTGTCATAACGGCCGATGGTGCCGCAGATCATGGAATCGGCCTCGCGACGGCGCACCATCAGGGTGCCGATCACCGTGTTGCGGGTGCGCACCACGGTGCGCGCGTAATCGGGGCTGACGCCCTTGCGCTCCATCAGGCTGTGGTAGTTGCGCCAATAATCGTTGTAACGCGGGTCGTCCTGGGGGTCGACCAGCTCGAAATCCTCGTCGAAGCGCAGGCGCAGGTCCAAATCCTTGATGCGCTTGCCGACCACCTCGCGGCGGCCGATCAGGATGGGGAAGGCGATGCCTTCGTCGACCACCGCCTGCACCGCCAGCAGCACGCGGGACTGCTCGCCCTCGCAGAACACCACGCGGCGCATGTCCTGCTTGGCGCGATCGAACACCGGCTTCATCACCAGACCGGAACGGAACACCCATTGCGACAGCCGTTCCAGATAGGATTGGAAGTCGATGATGGGCCGACGCGCCACCCCCGAGCTCATGGCGGCACGGGCGACGGCGGGGGCGATCTTCAGGATCAGCCGCGAATCGAAGGGCTTGGGGATCAGGTATTCCGGGCCGAAGGACAAAGGCTGCTCGCCATAGGCGGCGCGGACGCGTTCGTCCGATTCGGCCATGGCCAGTTCGGCCAGGGCATAGGTGGCCGCCAGCTTCATTTCCTCGTTGATCTGGGTGGCGCCGACGTCAAGCGCGCCCCTGAAGATATAGGGGAAGACCAGGACGTTGTTGACTTGGTTGGGATAGTCGGAACGGCCGGTGGCGATGATGGCGTCCTTGCGCACCGCCTTGACTTCCTCGGGCAGGATTTCCGGGGTCGGGTTGGCCAGG
>JAIWOG010000190.1 GCA_020217035.1 Magnetospirillum sp.
GCGAAGACGATGGGCTGGTCGGCCATCTTGGCCACCATCTCGCCGGTCAGCACGCGGGGCGCCGAAAGCCCCAGGAAGATGTCGGCGCCGCCGATGACGTCATCCAGGGTCCGGGCGTCGGTTTCCTGGGCGAACACTTCCTTATAGGGGTCCATCAATTCGTTACGGCCCTTGTAGACCACGCCCTTGATGTCGGTGACCCAGATGTTCTCGCGTTTGACCCCCAAGCTGACCAACAGGTTGATGCAGGCCAGGGCGGCGGCGCCGGCGCCGGACGCCACCAGCTTGACCTTGCCGATGTCCTTGCCGACGATCCTGAGCGCGTTGACCATGGCGGCGCCGACGACGATGGCGGTGCCGTGCTGGTCGTCGTGCATCACCGGGATGCCCATGCGTTCCTTCAGCTTGCGCTCGACCTCGAAGCATTCGGGCGCCTTGATGTCTTCCAGGTTGATGGCGCCGAAGGTGGGCTCCATGGACGCGATGATGTCCACCAGCTTGTCGGCGTCGTTCTCGGCGATTTCCATGTCGAAGACGTCGATGCCGGCGAACTTCTTGAACAGCACGCCCTTGCCTTCCATCACCGGCTTGGCGGCCAGCGGGCCGATGTTGCCCAGGCCGAGGACGGCGGTGCCATTGGTGACCACGGCGACAAGGTTACCCCGCGCCGTCACTTCCGACGCGGTGTCGGCGTCGCGGACGATTTCCTCGCAGGCGGCGGCGACGCCCGGGCTGTAGGCCAGCGCCAGGTCGCGCTGGGTGCCCAGCGGCTTGGTGGGGGTGACGCTGATCTTCCCCGGCGAGGGAAGGCGGTGGTATTCCAACGCGCTGTCGCGCAACTCGTCCGACATGCTCATAACAAGACGCCCTCGGGTAATTTTATTTCAAGTTTCAAAAGCCAAAATCGGCGGAAATCATCGCATACGCCGTTCATCGTCAAACGACAAGGCCCGATCGGTGACAGAGGTGGGTAATTTTCGGAAATCCGAACCCCGATCCGATCATGACGCCAGCCGGACCACGTTGCGGCCGGCGCTCTTGGCCTGATACATGGCCTGGTCGGCGCGGCGCATCAGGTCGGCCAGGCTTTCGCCGGGCAGCAAGGTCGCCACCCCCAAGGAGATGGTCAAGGCCAGTTCCGAACCGCCCGGGGTGGTCAGCGGCGTGTCGGCGATCATGGTGCGGATGCGCTCGGCCACCAGATGGGCCTGCGCGGCCGCCGTCTCGGGCAGCAAGGCGACGAATTCCTCGCCGCCCATGCGGGCCGACAGGTCCACGTCGCGCAATTGGCCGCGCCAGATGGCCGCCACGTGTTGCAGCGCCAGGTCGCCGACATCGTGCCCCCAGCCGTCGTTGACCGCCTTGAAATGGTCGATGTCGCCGACCACCAGGGACAGCGGCGCCTCGTAACGCTGGGCCCGGCGGATTTCCTCGTCCGACCGTTCGGCGAAACGGCGGCGGTTGGGCAAGCCGGTCAGCGCGTCGGTGGCGGCCATCACCTCCAGTTCCTGGTTCCGCCGCTCGACGGCGCCGATCAGTTCGACCAGGGTGTCCGACATCTGGGTGATCTCGTCGTTGCCGTCGCGCACCACCTCGACCACGCCGCCGCGCCAATTCAGCATGGCGCCGCGCAAGGCCAGAATGCGGTCCACCACGTGACGGCGCAGGCCCACATACATCCACACCACCGCCGCCATGGCGGCCAAGGCGCAGGCGACCACCACCGCCACCGCCTTCAACTGCGTCCGCGACGCCTGGTCGCGCTGGGTGTCGAACCGGTGCCCCGCTTCGGCGGCCAGGGCGGTGACGAAGCCGGCCATCTCGGACGACAGGTCCTGTTGCCGCAACACCAGGTTGCGCCGTCGCTGTTCCAGTTCGGACAGGCGGCTCATCACCGTCGCGTCCTTGTGGTCCATGCCTTTCAACGAGATTTCTTCTTGCGAGATGCTGGAAAGCGCGATGGCGCCATCCATCAACGAATCGCGCAGCCGTCGCAAGGCGGCGATGGACTCGGCGTCGGCGCCGACATCGACCATGGCGGCGATGTGGTCTTCCATGGCCTGATGACGTTCGGCCAGCCGATCCAGCAAGGTGCGGCGTTCCGCTTGGCTGGCGGCGGTGGACATGCGCACCGACAAGGCCGCGGCGCTGTTGGCGTCCATGGACAGGTGGACGGCGGCGCGGAAACGCGGCAGATGCAGTTCGGCCAGCACGCCGTTGTCCTGACGCGCCTGCAGCAGGCCCAGAATCGCCGCCACCGCCACCATGGCCATCAGCACCAGCACCAGAACGGCGCGGGCGACGAGGTAGCGGAAGATGCTTGACGGCATTTCCTGGGGTCTGGGGATCAGTCTGGGCATTGTCACTCCGTCCGCCGATACCCTAGTATGAGCCGACAAGAAGCGAAAGAGGCACGGATGGTGAAACGGATCGTCTTGGGCGCTTTGGCCGCCTTGATTCTGGGGCTTGGCCCCCTTCCGGCCCAGGCCGGTGCCGTCCTTGACCGGGTCAAGGCCCGGGGCAAGGTGGTGTGCGGCGTCGACCAGACCCCGGGCTTCGGTGGCTTCGACGATCGCGGCACCCCGATGGGGCTCGAGGTCGACTTGTGCCGGGCCGTCGCCGCCGCCGTGCTGGGCGACCCGGCGGCCATCCAGGTGCAGCGCGTCACCACCAAGTACAAGTTCGCCGCCCTGGCCGATGGCGAGTTGGACATCGCCTTCGGCATGACCACCTGGACCTTCGAGCGCGACACCGGCCAAGGCGCCAGCTTTCCCGTCGTGTCGTTCTATGACGGCCAAGGCTTCATGAAATGGGCGGACGAGACCAACCCGTGGGCGCCTACCAGCACCATCTGCGTGCAAAGCGGCACCACCTCGGCCGCCAACCTGAACGAATATCTGGCCCGGCGTCAAAGCAAGGCCAAGATCCTGGCCCTGTCGTCCAGCGAGGAAAAGCTGAACGCCTTCGCCGAGCGGCGTTGTTCGGTGGTCACCGGCGACAGCACCGAACTGGCCGCCCAGCGCAGCCGCCGCACCGCCATGACGCACACCTGGGAACTGCTGGACACCGTCATCTCGCGCGAGCCGCTGGGGCCGGCCATCGCCAGCGGCGATCCGGAATGGTTCGCGCTGGTGCGCTGGTCGCTGCTGGTCCCCATCATCGCCGAGGCCCGGGGCCTGGGCAGGATGAACATCGACACCGCGCCCTCCACCGACGGCGAGATGCGGCGGCTGAAGGGCGAGGAACCGGGATTCGGCGCCACCTTGCGGCTGGACCCGGCCTGGGCGCGGCGCATCGTCGCCAGCGTCGGCAATTACGGCGAGATGTTCGCCCGTCATCTGGCTCCCTTGGGTATCGGGCGGGGTCAGAATGCGCTGTGGACCGATGGTGGCCTGCTGTACGCGCCGCCGTTGCGCTAGGCGCGAACTTGGCGCGAGGCGCTGCCCGTGGCGGGCCGGCTCAGACGCCGCCGGGCTTTTAAGGAAACAAAAAACCCGCTGTCCGAAGACAGCGGGTTTTTGTTGGTGCGACCAGGGAGACTCGAACTCCCACGACTTGCGTCACACGCACCTCAAGCGTGCGCGTCTACCAGTTCCGCCATGGTCGCACGCTGGTAGATCCCTGAAAGCGCTTGCCAACAGGGAGAGAGGGGAATACCAAATCGCCCCTGGTTAATCAAGCGGACTTTCCCAAGGTGCAGCCCATGGAATGGCGGATCTCCGACCAGCCCGTCCCCTATCCCGAAGCCCTGGCCTTCATGGAGGAGCGCGTCGCCGCCATCCGCGCCGGCCAAGCGCCGGAATGCGTGTGGCTGCTGGAACACCCCCCTCTTTACACCGCCGGCACCAGCGCCGACCCCCAGGACCTGCTGGAGCCCGACCGTTTTCCCGTCTACCAGACCGGGCGTGGCGGCCAATACACCTATCACGGTCCCGGCCAGCGGGTGGCCTATGTGATGCTGGATCTGAAGGCGCGGGGCGGCGACGTGCGCGGCTATGTGCGCGACCTGGAGGAATGGGTGATCCGCACGCTGGAAACCTTCCAGGTCAAGGGCGAACTGCGCGACGGCCGCGTCGGCATCTGGGTCAACCGCGGCATGGGCCGCGAGGACAAGATCGCCGCCATCGGCGTCCGCATCCGCCACTGGGTCACCTTCCACGGCATCGCGCTGAACGTCGAACCCGACCTGTCGCATTTCAGCGGCATCGTGCCGTGCGGCATCAGCCAGCACGGGGTGACGTCGCTGTGGGATCTGGGGCTGACGCCGACCATGGAAGAAGTCGATTGCGCCTTGATGGCCACTTGGCCCGAGGTGTTCGGCGGGGACAGCCCCGCCTAGGGCATCCTGTCGATCAAGCGGCGATCAGCAGCCGAAACGGTTTTGGAACTCGCGAATTTCCCGCTTGGTCATGCCATAACGTTCGGCGTCGGCGATGGTCGCCTTGCCGGCCAGCAGGTCGCGCAACAGGGCGATTTCCATGCGCGACACCCGTCCGGCTTCCAACTGGTAGTCGCGGAACGCCTCGGTGGTCACCGGCACCCAATCGGCCATGACCTCCAGCATCTTTTCCGCGTAGACGCGGATTTCGTACTGGGCATGCGGGTCGGCCCGCAGGCGCAGGAAATGCATCAGGTTGTGCAAATTGGTCTGCCAGTACATCTGGGTATAGGTGGACAAGGGCAGGCCGATGCGGGCCAGTTCGCGGGCGATGCCGTCGGCGCCCTCGTCGATGACGTTGCCCTCTTCGTCGGCGTTCAGCAGCTTGTGATAGGTGGCGAAGTTGCGAAGGGCGTCTTCGCGCAGGATGCGCAGCACCTCGGCCGATTGTTCGGCGGTCAGCGCGTCGCCGCGGCCTTGCTTGTTGTCCTTGGACTGCACCGCCAGCAATTCGGGGGCGGGCATGTAGAATTCGTCCGGCAGGATGGAATAGCGGGCCGAATATTCGTTCAAGGACGCGGTGCGGTGGCGCACCCATTGGCGCATGACGAAGATGGGCAGCTTGACGTGCAGCTTGATGACGCAGCCTTCGAACGGGCTGGTATGCTGGTGGCGCATCAGGTAGCGCAGCAGCGCCCGGTCGTCGGACAAGCCCTTGGTGCCCTTGCCATAGCTCATGCGGGCCATCTGCAGGATGGACAAATCGTCGCCCATGTAATCCTTGACGGCGACGAAGCCGTGATCCAGCACCGGGTGATAGACGTTGACATGCGCTTCCATGCCCTCGGCCACCGGACGGAAGGTGGTGGCGGTCTCGCGCAGCGGCGCGTCGGGACGGTCGGGCTGGGGCTTGTCGGACATGGTCTTCTCCGGCTGATCAGGCGCCATGCAGGGCTTCAACCCTTTGGCGGAACTGGCTGACGATGCGGCGCTCCACCTCGGGCATGGCGAAAACCGCCAGACCTTGCAACAAAGGAGACCGCAAAGCAATGCTGTAGTCGGCTTCGACATGGCCGTCGGCGAAGCGCCAGTCCAGTCGGAAGCTTCTGAACGGACCGTCGTCGCTGGTGATGCTCAGCGCCCGGGGTTCGTCCGCCTCGGCGCGGGTGACGAAGCGCATGTCCACCGGGCCGGCGCCGAAATGATTGTCCACCCGGCGCACGGCTCCGTCGGCGGCCAGCACCCGGGCCGACCGGCACCAGGGGATGAACCGCGGATAGCTTTCGATGTCGGAAGCGATGGCGAACAATTGCGACGCGGCCAAGCCGGGAAAGTCGGCGGCGAACCGCCCCCTCAACGCCATGGTCAGCGGGTCAGGTTGCGGATGTTGCGCACGAAGATGTTCAGCAGGCCGCGGATGAAGGGGTCGGACTTGGCCAGTTTCTCGCGGAAGGCGTCGCGGCTGATGATCACCACCGACACGTCGGTCACCGCCTTGGCGGTGGCCATGCGCGGCTGGTCGTCGACCAGCGCCATCTCGCCGAACAGTTCGCCCTTGCCGAGCGTCGCCAAGACCAGGCCATGTTTGGAAATCTCGATGGAGCCATCCTGGATCAGGTAGGCCCGGTCCCCGGAATCCCCTTCGCCGAAAACCTTCTGTCCAGCATAGAACACCTTGCGTTCAAGGACTTTGCCTTTTTCCATCGCTACCCCCATCGGCCTCCTTTCTTGGAGATTATGTACTGTGCGCGAGGATGTCACCCCCTGTCGAGGGATTAATTCTTCCAGCGGATCGACTTTCACACGTGCCTCGGCTTACACTTTCGCGACGACGCAAGAGGTGGGGCATGGCCATATCGGAAACGGTCCAGGCGGGAATCCGGGAACGCTTGCTGCACCGGCTGCGGTCGCTGATGGCCCGCACCGTGGCCAACGGCGCCACCCCGGACGAGGAACTGGTGGCCGCCCGCATGACCGCCAAGGTGATCGCCCAATTGGACGGCACCACCCCGCCCAAGGCCGAAGCCCCGCCGCCCAACTGGGCCCAGGCCGAGCGCGATTCGCGCGAGTACCAGCAATTATTGGAAAAAAACACCGCCGAGATGCTGCTGAAGAACGCCGTCCAGGAAATGGCGGTGGAACACCTGAACCGGGTGGCGCCGCCGCGCCGCCGCCAACCCGGCGAACGGCTGGAACGGGTCGGCATCCACGAGCTGTTGGACCTGCATCTGGGCATGGCGCTGTCGGTGGGGAGCAACCGCCTGGCCCGCGACATCCTGGGCCGCGCCATCGACGAGTTGGTCTATGACGGCCAGTTGCCGTCCTATCTGGACATTCCCGCCCGATGAAGAATCGCCTGGCCCGGCTGCTGCCCCTGTTGCTGGCCGCCTGCGGCGGGACGGCTCCGCCGGTGCGAAGCCCGGATGCCGCCTTGAACCAGCCCCAGCCTTGCGCCGACATCAACGCGCCGCCGCCCGGCTATCGGGGGCCGGTGTCGCCCCATTCCCTGGGCTGCGCCGACACCACCATCCGGCCGGTGGCGCCGGCCGGAATCCATGATTACGCCACCGGTCAGCCACCCCGCCAAGTGCGCGGTAACTAAAGCTTGACCCGCACCCGATAGCGCAGCACCGCCTCGCCCCGGCTGGGGACCTGCACACTCCAGCCGGCATGGCTGGAATCGCGCTTGTCGTGACGCAGGCTTTCTTCCAGCACCAGCCATTCGCCGGCGAAAGCTTCGGTGACCAGCACCTTGGCCGGATTGTCGCCGCCGTTCTTCAGGCGGACTTCCCAGGCGGTCTCGGTGACGTCGGCCGAGACCTTCTGCACGTCGGTCTGCACCCGTTGGGCGGTGACGTCGAAGGCTTGGCCCAGGGACAGCCGGAACGGCGCCCCGGCCGGCACCATGGGCAGCGAATCCTGGCCCAAGACCGCCAGGCCGCCATCGCGCGAACGTTGGAACAGCCGGGCCGGGCCGGCCGGCAAGGGTTGGTCGGCGTTGTTCTTGAACGCCACCACCGCCTGCGGGTGGACCGGCCGGTCGGCGGCGAAACGTCCGCCCCAGGCATGGGGGGGCAGCGGCGGCAGTTCCAGGCGCAGGTCGGCTGACAGGGTCATCGGCGCCATCAACGGTACCTGGACGCTTTGCCCGTCGGCCAGGTTGACCGGCCGTTCGATGGTGTAGAGATGATGTGGCCCCAAGGCTTCACGGCTGGGAATCCCATCCATGGCCGCCGCCATCAGCGCCTTTTCCATGCGGGGGGCAGGGCGGGGTGGGTCGTTTTCCACCGTGCCGGCCAGCACCCGGACGCGGGCGGCGGGAAAGTCGCCGCCGCTGGCATTGGTGATCTCGGCCCAGGCGGACAGCGTCGCCTTGCCGTCGGCCAGTTCCACCACATAGGCCGGTTTCCAGCCCAGGCCGTGGGCCAGGTAGGACAGGTCCAAATCGCGCTTGCCCGCCTTGTCGACGGTGATGTCGGCGTGGAAACCAGGGGCGCTGCGCAGGCCCGGCGGCAGGGTGTCGTAGACCACCCGTTCCGGCTGGCCGCTCACCACCTTGCCGGCGACGGCGAAGACCGGTTGGCCGTCGGCGGACAGGATGGTGGCCCGTTCCTCGCGCTCGGCGCCGCCCGCGCCGCGCCAAACCACCGTCACCTCCTTGCCGCGATGGGCGGCCAGCAAGGACTGGGCGTCGATTCCGGCCAATTGCAAGCGCTGGCTGCGCACCGTCACCCCCGACGCGGTCAGGCCGGTGGCCGCCAATTCGGCGCGACGGGGCAGGGGCTCGACCACCAGGGCTTGGTCCCCGGCCTCGAGATCGGCGGTACGACGGTCGCGCACCAGGGCGACGTCGGCTTGGGTGACGGTCAGGACCAGGCCGCTCCGGCTTTGGGAATCCAGCAACGTGTCGGCGAAACCGGCCGCCGCCGCCAGGGGGGAAAGCGCGAGGGTGGCCAACAGGAATTGGCGCCAGGGCATGACGATGCTCCGAAAAACCGATCTTCTTGCCAAGCTATGCTATGAAAGCGGCTGAAGAATGGCGAAGAAAGGACCAATCGTGGACACAAGCGTTCTGGTGGCGATTCTGGGGGCGGCGACGATCCTGGTGCTGGCGGCGGTGCTGCTGTCCTTGCGCGGGCGGGGCGGAGAGGCGGCGCTGGCCCATGCCGTCGAGGGAATCACCCAGGCCCAAGGCGCCCTGGCTGGCCGGCTGGCGCAATTGGCGGAAACCCAGGCCGCCGCCCAGACCCAACTGGCCGAACGCCTGCAGGCCCAGGAACGTGTCCTGGCCCGCACCGTCGAGGAACGTCTGGCCGACATGGCCAAGCGCCTGGATGACGGCTTGCAGCAATCGTCCCACCGCCAGGCCACCACCCTGCACGATTTGCGCGAAAGGCTGGCGGTGATCGACGCGGCGCAGAAGAACATCACCGAATTGTCGGCCCAGGTGGTGTCTTTGCAGGACATCTTGTCCAACAAGCAAAGTCGCGGCGCCTTTGGCGAAATCCAGCTGGCCGACCTGGTGCAGTCCATCCTGCCGCCCTCGGCCTACGAGTTCCAGGCGACGCTGACCGGGGGCAAGCGGGTGGACTGCCTGCTGAAGCTGCCCAACCCGCCCGGCCCCATCGGCGTCGACGCCAAGTTCCCGCTGGAAAGCTGGCACCTGTTGCGCAACGCCAAGGACGATGCCGAACGCCTGCAGGCCGGCCGCGCCTTCGCCGCCGACATCCTGAAACACGTGCGTGACATCGCCGAGAAATACATCATCCCCGGCGAAACCGCTGAATCGGCGCTGATGTTCCTGCCGTCCGAGGCCATCTACGCCGAATTGCACGCAAGCTTCCCCGAAGTGGTGGAAAAGTCCTATCGCGCCAAGGTGTGGATCGTCTCGCCCACCACCTTGATGGCGACCCTGAACACCGTGCGCGCCGTGCTGAAGGACGCCCGCATGCGCGAACAGGCCGGGCTGATTCAAAAGGAAGTGCGGCTGTTGCTGGATGACGTGGGGCGGCTGGATTCCCGCGTCGCCCAGTTGGACAAGCATTTCGTCCAGGCGTCGGAAGACATCCGCCAGATCCGTATTTCCACCGACAAGGTGGTCAAACGGGCCGACCGCATCGAATCGGTGCAGGTGGGCGACGAGGCGCAAGAAGTCGAGGTGGCGGTCACCGCCAAGCTGCCGGGGATTTAGGGCTTGGCAGTCTAAGCGCTGGGTTGCACCACCGAGCAGGACTTCTTGGCCTTGCTCAGACGCTTGCAGGCGGCGCGGGCCTGGTCCTCGGTGAAGCCGACAAGGCGCGAGCGATAGACAGTCTTCTTGCCCGACTTGGCCTTGCTGACGTCCACCGTGGCGGCGGAGACCAGCCCCCCCAGCTTCTGGGCGGCGCTGCTGGCGGCCTTGTGCGAGGTCTTGTAATCGCTGAAGGCGCCCACCTGGATGCCCCAGGTGTCGGGGTCGGCGTCGCCGACGTCTTCGTCCGCCGTCGTGGCCGCCTTGAACGATGCCTTGCGGGTGGAATCGCTGGCGGCCGAGGCGATCAGCTTGTCCAACTCGGCGCGGTCTTCTTCCTCGATGCTGGCCGAGCGGATGTCGGTGCCGCTGTTCAGGCGGGCGAAGCCCTT
>JAIWOG010000191.1 GCA_020217035.1 Magnetospirillum sp.
GTCCAGGATCTGCGCCATGTTGCGGTCACGCCAGCCCGAGGTGTCGCCACCGAACACCACGCCGACGATGCGTTTGCCGTCGCGCTTGGCCGAGGCGATCAGGTTGAAGCCCGAGGCGTTGATGTAGCCGGTCTTGATGCCGTCGGCGCCTTGATAGCGCAGCATCAGGCGGTTGTGGGTGGAGATGGGCTGTCCCTTCCACCGGAACTGCTGGGTCGAGAAATAATGGTAGTACTTGGCGTGGTGCTTGATCAGGGCGCGGGCCAAGGTGGCCTGGTCGCGGGGGGTGGAAACCTGGCCGGGATCGGGCAGGCCCGAGGCGTTGCGGTAGGTGGTCGCCGCCATGCCCAGTTGGCGGGCCTTCCTGGTCATCATGTCGGCGAAGTCGTCTTCGCTGCCGCCCAGGGCTTCGGCCACCACCACGGCCACGTCGTTGGCCGACTTGGTCACCAATGACAACACGGCGTCTTCGACGTCGATGCGTTCGCCGACGCGCAGGTTCAGCTTGGACGGCGACTGCCGGGTGGCGTGGGCCGACACCGGCAGACGGGAATTCAAGGTCAGCTTGCCTTGGTCAAGGGCGTCGAACAGCAGGTAAAGGGTCATCACCTTGGTCAGGGACGCCGGATAGGACCGGCGGTCGGGGTTGACCGCATAAAGCACGTTGCCGTTGTCGGCGTCGACGACGATCGAGGCATAGCGGCTTTCCTTGGCGGCCTGGGCGGTGGGCGCGGCCACCACCAGGGCAAGGGCCAGCAGCAAGGCGCGGCTCAGCATTCCGGCGAGATGACGGGTCAAGGGCAACTGTCCGACCTTCCCTTCCTGACGGGTTTCCTTAAGAATCCGTCGAAGACCTTAAAGAAATCACAATTTCATGTCTACTTTCCCGGACCATGCTTGAACATTTCCAACATCGCGTGTTGGTGGTGGGCAAGGATTGGGCGTATAAAACCGGCGCGAACGCGAAAGGAAGCCAGCATGCGATATGGATTTGGCGTCATTGTCGGAACCCTGGCCTTGGCCGGCTGCACCTATGGCGGAGGTGACATGGGCGATCCGGCCACCCGCAAGTTCCATTGGTTTTCCTATGTGGCGGGCGACGACATCAAGGCGTCGTGCCAGCCGGGCAGCCCCGACCGTTTTCGACTGGTCTATAACGGTCGCTATGACCAGCAATTGCGCCTGTACGACCTGGATTCCGTGCGCCACCTGCTGATCGCCAAGGTCACCAAGCCGGCCAATGTCAGCCGGGTCAGCGGCGACGACCTGCTGGCGCCCTGGCGTGCCGAGGAAGCCAAGACCCCGCTGGATCAGCCCGCCTATGACGCCATGGTGGCGTCCTTCGCCGCTGCCGGAATGTTCGGGCCGCCGGCCGTGGGGCGCGAGCTGCCGTCCCATGGTTTCCACTGGGCGGCGGCCAGTTGCAAGGACGGGCAATTCCGCTTCACCGGCTGGGTCTATCCCGAAACCGACCTGATGGCGCTGCCTTTCGTCGCCCCGGTTTTGGCCGCCGACGGAACCGGTGTCGCCCTCAATCCCCCATGCCCCATCGCCTTCGACCCGCAATACGAAGACAATTTGAAACGCGGTCTGGTCACTTCGTTCAACTTGAAGGTGGGCAAGGACGGGATGGTGCGCTGACCTGTTACGGTTTTGCTGCGGTGCACAATTGTCCTTGACTTGCGTGTGGGAAAGTACCCAGACTGCGCATATCGCGTCGCAGCATGCGCCCGTTCGGCATGTCCGCCGTCCATGGCCTGTCACCCGAGCCCCGACCGGTGGGCGGCGACGCCTTTGGACACCCAAGCACAAGGAAGCTCCGCCGATGACCGCTGCCGAGACCCCCGCCAAGCCTGCCGCCAAGCCTGCCGCCAAGACCGCCGCCAAGAAGAGCCCGGCCAAGCCCGTGGTCAAGCCCGCCGCCGCCAAGGCCGCCGTGGCCCAGCCCGCCCCGGCCGCTATTGTCGAGACCGCCGTCGTCGAGACCACCGTCGTCGAGACGGCTCCGGTCATCGAGACTGTTGCGGTTGTGGCCGAGCCGATCGCCACCCCCGCTACCGCCACCCCCGCTGCCGCCGCCCCCGCCGCCGCTCCGGCCGTGGTGGCCGCTGTCGCCGCGGTGCCGTCGCTGGACCTGATCGGCGACAAGGCGCTGAAGTCCTATGAAGAGGCTTCGGCCGTGGCCAAGGATGCGCTGGATGCCGTGGTCGCCTCGTCCGAGGTGCTGACCCAGGGGCTGCAATATCTGGGCGACACCGTCTATGGCCTGACCCAGCAAAGCATCGACGACGGCATCGAGGCCGGCAAGCAGATCCTGGCCGCCAAGACCTTCCGCGAATTGGTGGACCTGCAATCCAGCCTGGCCAAGACCCAGTTGGACCGCCTGCTGGCCGAAGCGCCGCGTCTGGGCGACCTGTCGGTCAAGCTGGTGGAAGACACCGTGGCGCCGTTGTCGGCCAGCCTGAACGCCGCTGTCGACAAGATGGTCAAGTCCGCCGCCGCCTAATACCATATCCCGCTGATCGTAACCGATCAGCGGCGCCTTCAAGCGGCGGGCGCATCCCTCCGGCATGCTTGCCTGCCACGGCATAAGCCGCGCGGCGCTTTGCGCCTAACCAAATCCCGATGAGTCGAACTCACCGGGATTTGGTATAAGCCGGTTCGTGCACCATCGTCACCGGACGGCCCGATGCCCCGCATCGGGCCGTTTTCTTTTGGTCTCGGGCAAAGACCCCCTTTTCGGATTGCGGATTTGACCAATATGATAGGCGTGTACCAGTGGACAGCCACCGCTTGCGAGATCATGAGCGACCATAACGACGACAAGAAGGGCGGCGACGGCAATCAGACCGGCGTGGTCATCAAGACCCGCCCGAAGACCAAGAAGCCCTCGATGTACAAGGTGCTGATGCTGAACGACGACTACACGCCGATGGAGTTCGTCGTCCACGTGCTCGAGCACTTCTTCAATAAGTCGCGCGAGGATGCGACGCGCATCATGCTGCACGTGCATACCCGTGGCGTCGGTGTTTGTGGCGTTTACACCTATGAAGTGGCGGAAACCAAGGTAACCCAGGTGATGGACCTGGCCCGGCAGAACCAGCATCCGCTGCAGTGCACGATCGAGAAGGACTAGCTGTTCCCACAATAAGGAGAGGGCCGCATGCTGTCGCAAAACCTGGAACAAAGCCTGCGCCGCGCCTTGGCCCTGGCGGCGGAACGCCACCACGAATACGCCACCTTGGAACACTTGCTGCTGGCGTTGTGTGAAGACAACGACGCGGTGGCGGTGATGCGGGCGTGCAACGTCGATCTGGATCGCCTGAGCGGCGATTTGCGCGACTTCATCGACAATTCCCTGAAGGACCTGGTCGGCGAAAAACTGGCCGAGCCCAAGCCCACCGCCGGTTTCCAGCGGGTGGTGCAACGCGCCGCCATCCACGTGCAATCCTCGGGTCGCGAGGAAGTCACCGGCGCCAACGTCATCGTCGCGCTGTTCTCGGAACGGGAAAGCCACGCCGTCTATTACCTGCAAACCCAGGACATGACCCGGCTGGACGCCGTCAACTACATCAGCCACGGCGTCGCCAAGGCGCCGGGGCGCAGCCAAAGCCGGACCGTGCACGGCGCCGACGAGGAAGCCAATGCCGAGAAGGTGGTGAAAAAGGGCCAAGAGGCGCTGAACGCTTACTGCGTCGACCTGAACAAGAAGGCGCGTGACGGCAAGATCGACCCCTTGATCGGCCGCGAGGCCGAGATCGAACGCACCATCCAGATCTTGTGCCGCCGCTCCAAGAACAACCCGCTTTACGTGGGCGATCCCGGCGTCGGCAAGACCGCCATCGCCGAGGGGTTGGCACTGCGCATCGTCAAGGGCGAAGTGCCCGACGTGCTGCGCGGCGCCACCATCTTCTCGCTGGACATGGGCACGCTGCTGGCCGGCACCCGCTATCGCGGCGATTTCGAGGAGCGCCTCAAGGCAGTGGTCTCCGAGTTGGAGAACTTCCCCGGCGCCATCATGTTCATCGACGAAATCCACACGGTGATCGGCGCCGGCGCCACCTCGGGCGGCTCCATGGACGCCTCGAACCTGCTGAAGCCGGCCCTGGCGGCGGGCTCGCTGCGTTGCATCGGCTCGACCACCTACAAGGAATACCGCAACCATTTCGAAAAGGACCGCGCCCTGGTGCGCCGTTTCCAGAAGATCGACGTCAACGAGCCGTCGGTCGAGGATTCCATCAAGATCCTGAACGGCATCAAGGTCTATTACGAGAACCACCACCATGTGAAGTACACCGCCGATGCCATCAAGGCGGCGGTGGAACTGGCGGCCAAGTACATCACCGACCGCAAGCTGCCGGACAAGGCCATCGACGTCATCGACGAAGTGGGCGCCGCCCGCATGCTGCTGCCCGAATCCAAACGCCGCAAGACGGTGACGGTCAAGGATGTGGAAGAAATCGTCGCCAAGATCGCCCGCATCCCCCCCAAGTCGGTGTCCACCAACGACGTGGAAGCGTTGCGCAATCTGGAACGCGACCTGAAGACCATGGTTTATGGCCAGGACAAGGCGATCGAAGCCCTGGCGTCGGCCATCAAGCTGGCGCGTGCCGGCCTGCGCGAACCGGAAAAGCCCATCGGCTGCTACCTGTTTTCCGGCCCCACCGGCGTCGGCAAGACCGAGGTGGCGCGCCAATTGGCCCGCATCCTGGGTATCGAACTGACCCGCTTCGACATGTCCGAATACATGGAACGCCATTCGGTGTCGCGTCTGATCGGTGCGCCGCCCGGCTATGTGGGCTTCGACCAGGGCGGATTGCTGACCGACGCGGTGGACCAGCATCCCCATTGCGTGCTGCTGCTGGACGAGATCGAAAAGGCTCATCCCGACCTGTTCAACATCTTGTTGCAGGTCATGGACCACGGCCGCCTGACCGACAACAACGGCAAGAACGTCGACTTCCGCAACGTCATCCTGATCATGACCACCAATGCCGGGGCCGCCGACATGGCGAGGCCCGCCATCGGTTTCGAGCGCGAAATGCGCACCGACGAGGACCAGGAGGCGATCCAGCGCATGTTCAGCCCGGAATTCCGCAACCGCCTGGATTCGGTCATCCCCTTCGCCAACCTGCCTACCGAGGTGGTGGCCCAGGTGGTGGACAAGTTCGTCATGCAACTGGAAACCCAGCTTGGCGACCGCGATGTCCACATCGAGCTGAGCGATGCCGCCCGCCAATGGCTGGTCAAAAAGGGCTACGACCGCGCTTTCGGCGCCCGTCCCCTGGGCCGGGTCATCCAGGAACACATCAAGAAGCCGCTGGCCGAGGAACTGCTGTTCGGAAGACTGTCGAAGGGCGGCTTGGTCAAGGTGGATGTGGGCGAGGACGGCAAGCTGTCCTTCGTCATCGAAGCCGCTCCCGGCAAGCCGGAAAAGTCAGAGAAGGTGGCGGAACTGGTGGAGCAGTGAGCCCAGAGGACATCGAAGCCCGCGTCCTTTACAAGGACCAGGACGTCATCGTCCTGGACAAGCCGGCGGGGCTGGCGGTTCATGCCGGCCCCAATTCCCCCGACCATCTGGAAAAGTACCTGGACGCGTTGAAATACGGCTGGAGCCAGGCCCCGCGCCTGGCCCACCGGTTGGACCGCGACACCTCGGGCTGCCTGCTGCTGGGGCGCCACGACAAATCCATCAAGCGGTTGGGCAAGATGTTCATGCAGGGCCGTATCGAGAAAGCCTATTGGACGGTGGTCCATGGCGGACCGGCTGCCGACGAAGGGGTGGTGGACGCGTCGATCCTGAAGATCACCGGCAAGGGCGGCTGGCGCATCGTCGTCGATGCCAAGGGCCAGCCCGCCGTCACCCAATGGCGGGTTCTGGGGCGGGGTGACGGGCTTGCCTGGATCGAATGCGTACCCAAGACCGGACGCACCCATCAGATCCGCGTCCACATGAAGCATCTGGGCTGTCCGGTGCGCGGCGATTGTTATTACGGCCCCGATCCCAGCCCAGGCCAGATGCTGCATCTGCAATCGCGCAGCATCGGCGTGCCGCCGCTGTCGTCGGGCAAGGACTGGATCAGGGTCCAGGCACCGCCGCCGCCGCACATGGTTCAGGCCCTGTTCATCTGCGGCTGGCAATCTTAATCTGTTTTCCGCCACTGACAGGGGGCCGGCATGGTCGCCGAGACCGACATCACCGATCAGCCCTTTCCCATCCGTCGTCATTTCCGCCGCCTGGTGGTGCCGGCCATGGTGGCCAGCGGCTTTCTGGCCCTGGTTTGGGGCTGGGTCAGCATCAACGCCCTGGATCGCAAGGTCTATTTGGAAAACGCCCGCCGGCAGATGGAGACCGCCGTCAGCGTGGTCGAGCATACCGAGCCGGACTTGTGGAGCAGCTTGCTGTCGGGGGAATCGCCGGCCCAGATCCTGGCCGATCCGGCCCGGCTGCGGGCCAAGGAGATGCTGACCGCCTTGGCCAATGACGGCCATTTGCTGCATCTGAAACTGTTCAACGAACGCGGCGTGGTGTTGTTTTCCAACGATCTGGCCGATCTGGGGGTGCGCGAGGACAGCGCCATCCTGCGCCAGGTCCAGGCCAGTGGCGAGGCGGCCATCGAACGCACCCAGCGCGACGGCCAGGACCTTTATGAAATCTATGTCCCCTTGCGTTCGGGCGGCCGTTCGCTGGTGTTCGAGCTTTACCAGCCGACCACGGAACTGGACGAACTGATCATGCGCAGTTTCGTCGGTTTCGCCGTTTTGCCCGGTTTCCTGATGGTCGGGTTCGGGATATGGCTGGGACGCATTGTCCGCCGGGCCCAGATCGACATCGATTCCCGCGTCGCCGCCCAGCAGACCTTGCGCAAGCAACTGGAGCGCTTCGTCTCGCACCGCGCCGGCGCCGCCGCCCGCCAGTCCCCCGAAGGTCAGGTGCCGACCACCCGTGTCGGCATGAGCCTGTTCTATTCCGACGTCCGCGACTTCACCAGCCTTGCCGAACTCAATCCGCCCAAGGCCACCGTTTCCTTCTTGAACGAATTGATGACCCGTCAAGTGGAAGTGGTGACCCGCCATGACGGCGACGTGGACAAGATGATCGGCGACGCCCTGCTGGTCCGATTCGAAGGCGCCGACCGCGAAGCCCGCGCCCTGCTGGCGGCTCAGGAAATCCTGGCCGATCTGGCCAAGCATCCCATGGCCAGGGGGATCGGCATCGGCATTTATGACGGCGAGGCCATTCTGGGGGCCATCGGCCCGGCGGAGCGCCAGGACTTCACCGTCATCGGCGACAGCGTCAACCTGGCCGCCCGGCTGTGCGCCCTGGCCGGCGA
Organism: Magnetospirillum sp.; assembly: GCA_020217035.1. Classification (GTDB taxonomy): domain Bacteria; phylum Pseudomonadota; class Alphaproteobacteria; order Rhodospirillales; family Magnetospirillaceae; genus Magnetospirillum. Next base: position 7,335 of record JAIWOG010000191.1, read on the forward strand.
CGGGCAATTGGTGGTGGACGAACTGGCGCTTCGCCGCTCGGGTCTGCCCGACAGCGGCTTCGGCGCGGTCGAGGAGCAACAGGTCAAGGGCCGCGCCGCCCAGGTCCGGGTCCGGCGCTGGTCACCAAGCCAAGACGTCAAACGCTGATGTCGACCACATGGCCCAGGCTGCCCTGGGCCTGGGGACGGGCGGGCGGGTGGCCCTCGATGGCGGCGGCGACCATTTGGGCGACGGCGGCGTCTTGCTGCGCCGCCTGACGCAGCATGCGCACCCCCAAATCCTGACCGTGATGGCCTTTCCATCCGGCCAGGGACAGCTCGGTCATGCCGGTGACATCCATGAGTCCGGTCCCTTTGCGCACAGAAGTGGATCCGTCTTTATACCACAAAGCGCGGTCGTTTTTCAGGGGTCCGAAGGTATGAGCGTGCTATAACGTGTAAGGCCCAAGGGGGGCGGGCAGCATCTGGCGGACATATGGAAAACCTTATTCCGATCGTCTTCGGCCTGACCTATCTCGGCATGGCGCTGGGGCGGGTTCCGGGGCTGAAGCTTGACCGCACCGGCATCGCCCTGATCGCCGCCGTCGTGTTGCTGGCCTCGGAAAGCGTCGCGGTGGAAGACGCCGGCGCCGCCATCGACATGCCCACCGTGCTGCTGCTGTTCGCCCTGATGCTGGTCTCGGCCCAGTTCCAGGAAGCCGGGCTTTATCGGGTAGTCGCCGGCAAGCTGGCGGTCAACGCCGGCAGCGCCGACCGGCTGCTGGGTTTCGTCATCGCCGCCGCCGGGGTGTTGTCGGCGGTGTTGGCCAACGACATCGTCGTCTTCGCCATGGCCCCCATGCTGGTGGACGGCGTGCGCGGCCGCGGCATGGACCCGCGCCCCTTCCTGCTGGGGCTGGCCGGCGGCGCCAATGCCGGCAGCGCCATGACCATCATCGGCAACCCGCAGAACATCCTGATCGGCCAGGTCGGCGGCCTGGATTTCTGGCACTTCCTGCTGGTATGCGGGGTGCCGGCGGCAATCTCCATGGTTTTGGTGTTCCTGGTCATCCGCCGTCTGTGGCGGACGGAATTGTCCATTCCCCCGGTGCCCGCCGCCGAAGGACTGGTGCCGGCGCTGGACAGGTGGCAGACCGCCAAGGGGGTGGTGGCGGTGGCGGCGCTGTTGTTGTTGTTCGCCACCGACCTGCCGCGCGAGGTCGGCGCCTTGGCGGTGGCGGCGCCGTTGCTGCTGTCGCGACGGCTGGCCAGCCGCGACATGATCGGCGCCGTCGATTGGCACCTGCTGGTGCTGTTCGCCTGCCTGTTCGTGGTCACCGATGCCTTCGCCGCCAGCCCGTGGGCGGCCAGCGGGGTGGAATGGCTGGCCGAACGGCAATGGTTGCCCGACCGGGTGTCGGTGATGGCGCCGTTGCTGACCATCGCTTCCAACACCATCGGCAACGTGCCGGCGGTGATGGTCATCTTGTCCATGTGGCCCATCGAAGGCGACGGGCCGCTTTACGGCCTGGCGCTGTTGTCCACCTTGGCCGGCAATTTGCTGCTGGTGGGGTCGTTGGCCAACATCATCGTCGCCGAGCGGGCCCAAGCCATGGGGGTGCGGCTGAGTTTCCTGGACTTCGCCCGCGCCGGCATCCCCATGACCCTGGCGTCCCTGGCCGTCGCCTGCGCCTGGCTGCTGCTGGGGGGCTGGATGGCCTGGTAGGCTATGGCTTGCGTTCGCCGGCCTCGAAGCGCTTGATCGCCCGCTTCATGGCGTCCTCGCCGACACGTTGGCCCAAGACTTGGCTTTGCTTGGCTACCCGCTCCATCAATTGTGGCTGCGCCGTGATCACCTTGCGGCCCGTGGGCGTGTTGTAGAAGGCCAGCAACTGGTCAAGTTCGTCCTCGCTGAACGCTTGGGCGTATTCGGCCACGCCGACCGAGATGATATCGGAAGTGGCGTTGCGGAAGCCGGCCGCCATTTCCTCTTCGGCCAGTCCGAAGAAGCCGGGCGGAGCTTCCGGCAAGCTTTTGCGCAGCAACGGCATCATCGAGGCCAGTGATTGGTCTATCATCCGCAGGATCAGCGCTTCCGCACCGCTGGTTTTCATCAAGTCGCGGGCTTTGTCGACACGGCTGTCGGCCCAGGCGGGTTGGAGAGCCGCAAGGCCCAGGACGATGGCGAACAATGGTGCCAGACGACGCATGATATCCCCTCTTGGCCAGTGTGTGCGCAGCCTAGGGTCAATTCCCTTAAGCGGCAAGTATTCCGCGATGGTGACGATCATTGGTTTTATGGTGCCGGGCTCAGGGGGGCATCTCACGGGGGGCGCCATCGGTGATGGGATGCCGTTTCGCCCATGAAGCCACTGGCGACGACATCGCTTATCAGTAAGTGGGCGGTATCTGCCGCGCGGGGTCGTATCCGTCGCGCATGGCCGCCAGCAAGATCTCGGCGCAGGCGATGGCGTCGGACAGGGCGTCGTGGTGGTCAAGTGGTTGGGCCAGGAAACGGCAGACGTCGGGAAGCTTGGTGGGGCGCAGGTTCCAGGTGTCCCGCGCCGCCTTGACCGTGCAGACGAAGGGGGCCAAGGGCGCGGCGAAGCCATAGGCCCGGCAGCTTTCCGCCAGCACGCCCTTGTCGAAGGCGGCGTTGTGGGCGACCAGGAAGGGGGCGGTTTCGA
>JAIWOG010000192.1 GCA_020217035.1 Magnetospirillum sp.
CACGATCGCGGATGTCCGGCCATAGATGGCCGAAATCCGGCTGGTCGGCGACCATGTCCCAGGTGATGCCGTGAATGTGGGTGTACAGCATGCGCGGGCGCGGCGGGCGGATCAGCCGTTGCCAGGTGTCGGTCACCCGGCCGTTTTCCACCGTCACCAAAGCCAGCGAACAGGCGCTGTCGCGGCCCTGGTCGGCGGTCTCGAAATCCAGCGCGACGAAGGCGGTCATGACGGGCGCCCCGGCCGGCGGCCGGTTTCTTCGGCCCGCGCCGCGATCAGGGCGCGGGCGAAATGGTCCAGCACTTCCGCCTGGTGAACCCAACCGACGAACAGGTCGCTGTCCTCGTGCGCCACCACCGCCATGTGGGGCTCGCGCAGGCGGCGCATGGTCTCCAGGGCGGTGCCGATGTCGTCGTCCAGGGTCAAGGCCGGCGGGTGCAGGCGGGCGACGTCGCGGGCGTTGAGCAAGGAATCCAGGTCAGGGTCGAAGGCGGCTTCCGACAGGTCGGCCAGGGTGATGCTGCCGATCAACTGACCCTGGTCGCACAGCACGAAAACCTCGCCCTCGGGGCGCGATTGCAGCAGGCGGCGGATGTCGGACAGCCCTGCCCCCTGGGACACCGTCAAGGCGTCGCGGCGCACCAGGTCGGCGACCTTCATGGTTTTCAGCAGCCGCGCCTCGGCGCTGCCTTCCAGGTCGATGCCGCGCCGGGCCAATTGCCAATGGAAGAACGACGACCGCCCGCTGATCTGGGTGGCCAGCACGTTGGCGACGACGCTGGCCAGCATGACGGCGACGGTGACCTGGTAGTCGCCGGTCATCTCGAAGACGATCAAGGTGGTCGAGATGGGGGCGCCCAGCACCGCCGAGGCCAAGGCCCCCATGCCCACCACCGCGTAAAGCCCCGGCGCCGAAGCCAGGCTGGGCAGCAAGGCAGCGGCGGCGTGGCCGAACGCCCCGCCCAGCAGGGCGCCCAGCACCAGGGCCGGGCCGAAGACGCCGCCGGCCAGGCCCGAGCCCAGGGAAATGGCGGTGGCGGCCAGCTTGGCCAGCAGCAGTGCCGCCAGCAATCCCGGCCCCACCAGTCCCTTCAGGGTGTCGTCGGTGATGTCGTAGCCGACCCCCAGCACTTGGGGGAAGGCCAAGGCGATGACGCCCACCAGCAAGCCGCCGACGGCCGGGCGCAGCCATGGTGGGCCGGGCAGGCGTCGCGACGCCGTCTCGCAATGGTGGGTCAGGTGCTGGAAACCGACGGCGACCAGGGCGCAGGCCAGACCCAAGGCGGCGAAAGCGGGAAACTCGGCCCAGCTTCCCAGGTTCATCGGCGGGATCAGGAAGGACGGCGCGTTGCCGAACCAACCGCGCGACACCATGGTCGCAGCCACCGAGGAAATCACCACCGGGGCGAAGGACGACAGGGCGTAATGGCCGACCACCACCTCGTGGGCGAACAGGGCGCCGGCCAGGGGGGCGTTGAACGACGCCGCCACCGCCGCCGCCACCCCGCATCCCAACAGCGACCGCGACAGGTGGCGCCCCAGACGCAGGCGGGCGGCGATCCATCCGGCGATGGACCCGCCCAAATGGACGGCGGGGCCTTCGCGCCCCACCGAGGCACCGACGCCGATGGACAAGGCCGAGCCCGCCGCCGCCGCCAATCCGGCCCGCAAGCCCATGCGGCCGCCATTCAGGGCGGCGGCTTCCATCACCTGGGCGACCCCTTGCGGCCGGCCGCCGGGCAGCAGGCGGTGAACCAGCAGGCCGACCAAGGCGCCGCCCACGGTCGGCACCAGCAGCACGCGCCACCAGGGCTGGCCCGCCACCCAGTCGTAAAGGCGTTCCGAGCCGCTGCCCCAAGCCACGGACTGCACCATGACGATGGCTTCGCGGAAGCCGACGATGGCCAGTCCCACCGACAACCCCACGCTTAACGCCATCAAGGCCAGCAGCAATTGGTCGTTGCGCAGCACGCGGCGGGCCGTCATCAACAGACGGCTTGGACGCAGGCGGCCGGCCATGGGGGTTAGATGTCCTCGAATTCCACGGTGGTGGTGGTGGTCAGGTCGTCCTGGCTGGCCACGTGGTTGCGGCCCTGGCGCTTGGCCAGGTAAAGCGCCTCGTCGGCGCGGTGGACGAAGGCGCCCAGGGTCTCGCCGAACTCGTACTCGGCGACGCCCACCGACAGCGTCACCTGACCCAGAACCTGGCCGGTGCGTCGGTTCAGCACCTTGCGGCCGGCCACCTGGCGGCGCACCGTCTCGGCCACCGCGACTCCGTCCTTCAGGCGGGTGTCGGGCAGGATGATGGCGAATTCCTCGCCGCCGTAACGGGCCGCGGTGTCCTTGCCCTTGATGCAGTCCTGGATGGTCCGCGCCACCAGCTTCAGCACCTGGTCGCCCAGCATGTGACCGTGGGTGTCGTTGAACTGCTTGAAGAAGTCGATGTCGATCATCAGAAGCGACAGGAACTTGCGTTCTTCTTCCGATTCCAGCGCCGCTTCGCGCAAGCTGACGTCGAACAGCTTGCGGTTGGCCAGGCCGGTCAGGGCGTCGGTGGTGGCCTCGCGCTTCAACTGGTCCAGGTCTTCGCGCAGGCGGGCGATTTCGCCGGAACTGGTTTCCAGGCGTTCTTCCAGCTGACGGTTGACCTCGATCATCACCTTGGTCTCGTCCAGAATGGACTTGACCAGTTGCCCCAGTTCCGCCGGTTGCTGCGGGGTCCCCAGTTCGCCGCTGAAGCTTTCCAGCGCACTGCCGTATTGGACGGCACCCTGGCTGGCGGTGGACAGGTAGTCCATCACCCTTGCCACCGCGTCCTCGATGCGCTTGCCCACCGCCCGCAACTCGGCCTCGTGCTGGGACATGCCGAAGAAGCGCTCGTAAAGGTCGGCGCAGATGGTGTCGGTGAACTTCTGACCCGAACGCAGGATGCCGTTGATGGCCTTGGTCAGTTCCGGGTCGCGGTCGGCGACGAAGGCGTACCACACCATGAAGTTGTTGGGATGGGCGGCGACGCCGTAGCGGTCCATCATGCCCATGGCGGCGCGGGCGCAATGGGCGGCGATGTCGACGGGGTCGGTGAAGGTGATCATCGCTTTGGTCCTAATTGCATTGGCCCACCGACCCTTCGGCGCAAACGCGCTGGCCATCGGTCCAGCGGGCGCCGGAAAGGTCGGCGTTCAAAAGGTCTGCGCTGTTCAGGCGGGCGCCGGTCAGGTCGGCGCCGCGCAACGACGCGCGGAAAAATCGGGCGCGGCGTAAATCCGTCTGCTTCAACGAGGCGCCGGTCAAATCGGTCTTGGTGAAGTCGGCTTCGACGAAGATGCCGTCATCCAGCACGGCGCCGGCCATGTCGGCGCTGACGAAGCGGGCGCGATAGGCATCGCTGCCGACCAGCTTGGCGCCGGCCAGCTTGGCCCGCTGGAAACTGGTTTCCCGCAAGCGAGCCCCGCTCAGGTCGTGGCCGGCGAGATCACGTTCGTCCACATAGCAACGCTGCCAATCGACCTTGGGTGCCGCCGGCAAGGTGCAGTCGGCGGCATGGGCGGCAGGCGCCAACAACAACAGGGTAATCAGGCCGTAAACAGGAAAAGCTTGTCGCATATCTCTTTTTTAGACGTGGCGCGGCTTTGGCGAAAGCACTATTTGGCGCTTGTCCTCCATGGTTTACCTGCGTCCGCCACAGGCGTAGGCTGTGATGACGTTTCCGTGAAGCGATGGGGCGCAGCATGAGCGATCATTCCGCCGACACCATTCTGGCCCAAGCCGAAGCCCACTGGATGTCGGGCGAGGCGCAACAGGCCCGCGAAGCCTTTCGCCGGGCCCGCATGCTGTATCGCCAAGCCGCTGATTTTGAAGGCGAGGCCCACGCCCTGGCGCTGCTGGGGGATTTCGAGGCCGAACACGACCATTGGGAGGAAGCCGGACTGGCCTATGCCGAAGCGCGGGTGCTTCACACCCGCCTGGGTGACCAGCATGGCCAGGGCAACGTCCTGGTGCGATTGGGGCGCTTGTCCCAGGCCCGGGCCCGCATCGCCGAGGCGGAACAATATTACCAGTCGGCGCAAGAGGTGTTCTCGGCCGCCAGCGACTTGTCCGGCCTGGCCCATGTGACCAAGCGGCGCGGCCATCTGGCCCGCGACCAGGGACGGCACGACGTGGCACTGGATTTCTACCACCAGGCGCTGGAGCTGTACCGCCGGGCCGGCGACACCCTGGGCCGCGCCAACACTCTGAAGGGACTGGCGTCGCTGCATCGGCGCCTGGGCCATGCCGACAAGGCGCATCAGGATTTCGAAACCGCCCGCCAGCTTTACGCCGAGGCCGGCGACGTTCTGGGCGAAGCGGCGGCTTGTCGCGGGCTGGGGCATCTGCTGCGCCAGTTGGGCGACCATGACGGCGCGGTCAAGGCGCTGGACGCCGCCCGCCACCTTTATGCCGCCATGGGACACCTGAAGGCGGAAGCGGAAACCCGGCTGGAACTGGCGGAAGACCTGACACCGTCGGACCCGGCCAAGGCGCGGTCGCACCGCAAGCACGCGCACGACCTGTTCCTGCGCCTGGGCGACACCGAGCAGGCGGCGGCCATCACCGTGGATCAGTCGCCGTAGCCGCCGCCGCCGGGGGTTTCCACCACCAGCACGTCGCCGGCGCGAACCTGGACACGGGCGGTGCCGGCCAGGGTTTCGACGCGGCCGTCGGCGCGTTCCACCCGGTTTTCCCCCGCCTTGCCGTCGCCGCCGCCCATCAATCCGAAGGGGGCGACACGGCGGCGGTTGGACAGGATGGCGGCGCTCATGGGTTCCAGGAACTTCAGCCGTCGCACCACACCGTCGCCGCCCGGCCAACGCCCCGCCCCGCCCGAATGGCGACGGATGCGAAAGCCGTCCACCAGCACCGGATAACGCCATTCCAGCACTTCCGGGTCGGTCAGGCGCGAATTGGTCATGTGGGTCTGCACCGCGCTGGCGCCCTTGAAGCCCGGCCCGGCCCCGGCGCCGCCGCAGATGGTCTCGTAATATTGGCGGGTCTGGTCGCCGAAGGTCAGGTTGTTCATGGTGCCCTGGCTGGCCGCCATCACGCCCAGCGCCGCCATCAGGCAGTCGACCACCGCCTGGCTGGTTTCCACGTTGCCGGCGACCACCGCCGCCGGTGGCAGCGGCGCCAGCATGGAGCCTTCGGGGATGACCAGTTCCAGGGGTTTCAGGCAGCCCTCGTTCAGCGGGATGGCATCGTCGACGATGCAGCGGAAAACATACAGCACGGCGGCGCGGGTGATCGACTTGGGGGCGTTGGCGTTGCCGGGACGTTGTTCGCTGGTGCCGGTGAAGTCGACACGGGCCGTGCGTTCGGCGCGGTTGACGGTGACGGCGACCCGGATGATCGCGCCGTCATCCATCTCGACGGCGAAAGCGCCGTCCTGCAAGCCGGCGATGGCGCGGCGCACCGATTCCTCGGCGTTGTCCTGAACGTGGCCCATATAGGCGGTGACGGTGTCGATTCCGTACAGGTCGCACAACCGGGTCAGTTCGGCCGCACCTTTTTCGTTGGCGGCCAGTTGCGCCTGAAGGTCGGCGATGTTCTGCGCCACGTTGCGGGCGGGATGGGGGCCGGATCGCAGCAAGGCTTCGATTTCCACCTGGCGGAAATGGCCGGCCTCGACCAGGGTGACGTCGTCCAGCAACACCCCTTCCTGGTCGATATGGGTGGAATCGGGGGGCATGGAACCCGGCGTGACGCCGCCGATGTCGGCGTGGTGCCCGCGTGAGGCGACGAAGAACAGCGGCGCCCCTGCGACGAAGACCGGGGTGACCACGGTGACGTCGGGCAAGTGGGTGCCGCCGTTATAGGGGGAATTCAGCACGTAGGAATCGCCGGGCCGCATGGTGCCGCGGCGCCTTTGCAGCACCACCCGCACCGATTCGCCCATGGAGCCCAGATGCACCGGGATATGCGGCGCGTTGGCGATCAGCCCGCCTTCGGCATCGAAAAGGGCGCAGGAAAAGTCCAGCCGTTCCTTGATGTTGACCGAATGCGCCGTGTTGGCCAGCACGGCGCCCATCTGTTCGGCGACGCTCATGAACAGGTTGTTGAAGATTTCCAGCATCACCGGGTCGGCGCTGGTGCCGGCGGCCCGGCTTGCGGGGCGCCGGGCGACGCGGCGAAGCACCAGATGGCCTTGGGGCAGGATCTCGGCTCGCCATCCGGGCTCGACGATGGTGGTGGCGTTGTCCTCGACCACCATGGCCGGGCCGTCCACTCGATGGCCGGGGCGCAGGTCGCGGCGGGCGAAGATGGGGGAATCGTGCCAGGCGCCGGCGCAAACCATGCGGGTGTGGGCCAGCGGCGTGGCGTCATCCTGGGCCGGTTCCAGCATCGGCAGGCAGGCGGGCTCGCCACCGCCGGCCACATCGATGGCGACCGATTCCACCACCAGCGGCCGGCCGTCCATGACGAAGCCGAAACGGGCGCGATGGGCGGCGGCGAAGGCGGCGGAGACGCTGTCAGCGTCGCCGAACGGCACCTCCAAGGCGGTGTCCGCGCCCTGGTACTTGACCTTCAAGGTCCGGCTGGCGCTCATGTCCAGACGTTCGACGCCCTGGCGTTCCAGCTCGCAACGGGCGATGGCCTCGATGTCGGCCATGGCGCGGTTGACCATGGCCATGCCGTCGGAATCCAGCGGCGCTTCCAGCCCGCGTTCCTTCAGCACCCGCAAATCGGCCAAGCCCATGCCATAGGCCGACAGCACCCCGGCCAGCGGGTGCAGGATCACCACGTCCATGGCCAGTTGGTCGGCCACCAGGCAGGCGTGCTGGCCGCCGGCGCCGCCGAAACAGGCCAGGGCGTGACGGGCGACGTCATGGCCGCGGGCGACGCTGACCTGCTTGATGGCGTTGGCCATGTTCATCACCGCGATGGAAAGGAAGCCTTCCGCCACCTGTTCCGGGCTGCGGCCGGTCTGTTCGGCCAGCTTGGCGAAGCCGGCCCAGGCCGCCGCCACGTCCAAGGGTTGGTCGGCGTGAGGGCCGAAGACCTGGGGGAAGTGATCGGGGTGGATCCGGCCCAAGGCGACGTTGCAATCGGTGACCGCCAGCGGCCCGCCCCGCCGATAGCAGGCGGGGCCGGGATTGGCGCCGGCCGAATGGGGGCCGACGCGGAAGCGGGCCCCGTCATAGGACAGCACCGAGCCGCCGCCGGCCGCCACCGTGTGGATGTCCATGATGGGGGCGCGGACGCGGATACCGGCGACCATGGTGTCGAAGCTGCGTTCGAAGCCGCCGTCGTAATGCCAGACGTCGGTCGAGGTGCCGCCCATGTCGAAGCCGACAAGGGCGGAAAAGCCGGCGTCCAGGCTGGTGGCGACGCCGCCGACCACGCCGCCGGCCGGCCCCGACAATATGGCGTCCTTGCCCTGGAAACGCCGGGCGTCGGTCAAGCCGCCCGAGCTTTGCATGAACATCAGCCGCGACCCGCTGAGGTCGGCGGCGACCCGGTCCACATAGCGGCGCAGGACGGGCGACAGGTAGGAATCCACCACCGTGGTGTCGCCACGCCCCACCAGCTTCATCAGCGGGCTGACCTCGTGCGACAGGCTGACCTGGGTGAAGCCGATGTCGCGGGCCATGCGCCCCAGAATCTTTTCGTGTTCGGAAAAACGGTAGCCATGCATCAGCACGATGGCCACCGCCCGCAAGCCGGCCTCATGGGCCGCCGACAGGGCCGCCCAGGCGGCGGTCTCGTCCAGCGGGCGAAGGATGTCGCCGTGCGGCCCCACCCGTTCGTCCACCTCGACCACTTGGGAATAAAGCATCTCCGGCAGGCGGATGGCGCGGGCGAACAAATCGGGGCGGTGCTGCTGGCCGATGCGCAGGGCATCGGCGAAGCCGGCGGTGACCACCAGCAGCGTCGGTTCACCTTTGCGTTCCAACAACGCGTTGGTGGCCACCGTGGTGCCCATCTTCACAGCCGCCACCTGTTCGGGCGGGATTTCGCCGTCGGCGGCGATGCCCAGCAAACGGCGGATGCCCGCCAGGGCGGCATCTTGATAGTGCTCGGGGTTTTCCGACAGCAGCTTGAGCGTGGCGAGTTCGCCGTCCGGGGTGCGGGCGACGATGTCGGTGAAGGTGCCGCCACGGTCGATCCAGAACTGCCAGCCGCCCATGGAAACTCCCAAGCCAAGGAAACCAGATGCTAACGCAAGCTCCGACCCGGCGAAAGCCGTTTACGTCCTTCGAAGGAGGTCGGCTAGCCAAGTGAGCAAGGCTGGTATCCCTTGGTGATGTGGCAAAATTCTGACCATGGAGTATGGTGAGGGGCTGTAGTACTGAAGTATGGGTTAGTGGGGGCCGCCATGTCCAAGATGCTGCATTCCGTTTCAATCGCCGCCAAGTTGTGGATCATCGTCGCCTTGGCGGTGGTTGGCTTGGCCGTGGCCTTCGTCACCGAGGTCCGGATGTTGTCGCAAGACACCATGGACGCCCGCCAGGCCAAGGTGCGCAACGTCATCGAAGCCGCCACCGGGGTGGTGACCAATTTCACGACCCTGGCCGAAAAGGGCGAGATGACGCGCGAGCAGGCGCAAAGCGCCGCCATCAGCGCCATCAAGTCCATGCGTTACGACGGCACCGAATACATCTGGATCAACTCCCTGGACGGTCTGATGATCATGCATCCGACCAATCCCAAGCTGGACGGCAAGGAACTGTTCGGCCTGAAGGATCCCACCGGCAAGCTGTTCTTCAAGGAAATGGTCGACGTGGTCCGCGCCAAGGGCGAGGGCGTGGTGGAATACATGTGGCCGAAGCCGGGCTCGGACGTGCCGGTTCCCAAGGTGTCCTACGTCAAGGGCGTCCCCGGTTGGAACTGGTTGTTGGGGTCGGGCGTCTATGTGGACGACGTGGCCGCCACGGTGCGGGAACGCGCCATCGCCCGGGGCATCCAGACCGCCATCGGGGTGGCGCTGCTGACCTTGGTGGTGGTGGTCATCGCCCGGTCGATCAGCGCACCCTTGAAGCGGCTGACCGGCACCATGGACAAGCTGACCCAGGGCCAGTTGGAGATCGCCGTTCCCGACACCGAAAAGGGTGCCGAGATCGGCGCCATGGCCAAGGCCATCCAGGTGTTCAAGGACAACGCCCTGTCCATGCGGCGCATGGAGGACGAACGGGCCCAGGCGGAAGCCCACGCCGAAGAGGAACGCCGGGCATTGCGTCTGAAGATGGCCGCCGACTTCGAAAGCTCGGTCAAGCACGTGGTCGGCATGGTCGGGCAGTCGGCCCAGGCGTTGAAGGGCACCGCCACCGCCATGAGCCACAACGCCGACGACACCGCCGAGAAGTCCCAGGCGGTGGCCGCCGCCGCCGAGCAGGCGACCTCCAACGTGCAGACGGTGGCGGTGGCAACCGAGCAGCTTTCCGCCTCGATCCAGGAAATCTCGGGCCAGGTGCATCGCTCGGCCACCATCGCCCAGAATGCCGTGCAAGCGGCCGAACGCACCAACGAGATCGTGCATGGCCTGTCGGAAGCCGCCGGCCGCATCGGCCAGGTGGTGGGCATGATCAACACCATCGCCAGTCAGACCAACCTGCTGGCGCTTAACGCCACCATCGAGGCGGCCCGCGCGGGCGAAGCCGGCAAAGGCTTCGCCGTGGTCGCCGGTGAGGTGAAGTCCTTGGCCAACCAGACCGCCAAGGCCACCGGCGAAATCGTCAGCCAGGTGGGGTCCGTGCAATCGGCCACCAACGACGCGGTCAAGGCCATCGCCGAGATCAGCCAGGTGATCGCCGAGATCAACGAGATTTCCGGCTCCATCGCCGCCGCCATCGAGGAACAAGGGGCGGCCACCCAGGAAATCTCGCGCAATACCCAGCAGGCGGCCCAAGGCACCCAGCACGTTTCCGAAAACGTCGTCGGCGTGCGTCAGGTGGCGGGCGAAACCGGCCGTTCCGCCGGCAACCTGCTGGACCAGGCCCAGCATCTGTCGGACGAAGCCGGTCAGTTG